>JBILPR010000326.1:0-4834 GCA_044373795.1 Algoriphagus sp.
TTCGGAAAGCCCTTCCTGATCGCGCACAGAGCCATAAAAGATGACTCCTCGTTGGGACTTGGCAAAAATTGAGTTACCAAGATTGTCACCGATCAGAGTTCCGTCAGCCATTTTTCCATAGCTGTCTGCTACGTATACATCGCCATTGGTCAGGATATCAATAGGCCAAGAATTGGTTCCTCCTTTGGGTGACCTGCCTTCCACATTGACGCCTTGATCCTTCACCTGCTTTTCAAAATCCGGTCTCAATGGCATGTATTGAGCGGTCACTACCCGCCCCGTCATGGCACTGTCGGGAAGCATGATTTGCCAGTCCCCTTCGTATTGATTATGATAGCCTTTGTTGCGAAGGACTCCCCACGCCTCTTCAATGGAAATGTTTTTTAGCCGGGCAAGTATCTCATCGGATACTTTGGGTCGGCCATCCGGAAATCGCTCCCCTTTCCATTCCGCAGTAAGTGCTTTGATGTAATCCGGGGATGAACTCACATTTTGAGCAAAGGAATTACTCTCTGATAACATGAGAAATCCTGCCAGAAGAATAATCAATAGGGGAATTTTGTGCTTTTGTAAATGTTTCATAGTTATTTGGGTAGATTGGTTTATTCGAAGAATGGAATCCCGGGAACCGCATACTTGCGCATTCCTTCTTCATTGATTTCCACTCCAATCCCGGGTTTTTCGGAGAGTGTGATAAAGCTGTTTTCAGTTCGTGGGCCATCATAAGTGACGATGTCTTTCCAAAGCTGATCCGTGTCCATGTAGATCTGCCATTCCATAATCTGGAAGTTTGGAACAGAAGCGCATACATGGCAAGCAGCCATTGCTCCCAGAAATGACGCGACCATGTGAGGTGAAAATGGAACGTAGTATAAGTTTGCAAGATTTGCGATCCGCTGTCCCTCACCCAATCCGCCGGCTTTCTGCAAGTCCGGCATGATAATATCGACTGCCCCATCCGTGAGGAGTCTGGTAAAACCATAGGCTAGGTAGATGTTTTCACCCGTGCAAATCGGAGTTGATGTCTCCTGAGTGATCCGCTTATACACATCGATATTATCGGCAGGCACGGGTTCCTCCAGCCACATCAGATTCAAATCCTCATACATTTTAGCCATCTTCAAACCGGTCACTGCATCGTACCGACCGTGCATATCCACGCAGATATCGATGTTTGGCCCCACTTCCTGCCTTACCGCAGCAATGGCATTATACATCCGATCGATTTCCATCGGATTTGCTGTCCAGTTAAACCGATCGTATTTGTTGGGATCTCGTCCATCGTCGACGTCAAATTTTACGGCGTTATAACCTCTTCCCACAGCGCCTTTAGCGGCAGCTGCATAATCGTCTGCTGTGGGATTAGTAGAAGTGTAGAGAGCAGTATCGCAGTACACACGGATCTTATCCCGAAATTTCCCGCCGAGTAATTGATAAACAGGAACACCGAAAACTTTTCCCGTCAGATCCCAAAGGGCCGTTTCGATGGCAGTAAGTACAGCCACATAAACTCCCGATTGGGCTCCGCCAAAAAATGCTCCTTTTCTGAGTTGCTCCGCAAGTCGATTGGGGTTGAGGGGACTTTGCCCTCTAAGTTGCTCACCCAGCCTTTTGACCAAATGGTATGTTCCATGAATAGCATCGACTGCTTCTCCACATCCCCAGACATCTTGATTTGTATAAATTTTTACGTAGACGGCTCCTCTTACATAGCCGCATTTGACGTCTGTTATTTTCAAATCTGATGGACTGGAAGCTTTGGGAGTTCGCTCTACGGCTGCCTCCAAGCCTTGACCAAAATTGGTCATGAATGCTGCGCTTGTTAGTCCAATAGCTGTCCCTTTTGAGAGAAAAGATCTTCTGCTTTCTTTTAAGTTCTTCATAGTTTGGGTTTATTGTTTATAATTACCAGGTTCTGTTTTTCAGAAATTCCTGGATTTGAGCTTTTGGAACTGGCAGTTCATCAATGTGATCATTGAGCCATTCGGAAAAGTCCCGTTCAATTTCATCGGACCATCTTGTATCGATTTGACCGGCAGAGTACTTTCCTTCCCGGATCCGCGCATGGCCAAACATATCTCTGAGTCGTACGATCTCCGAAGTGACTACTACTTTCTCTGCGAGATGAGGAGGGATAAATGAAACTCCGCCATCCCTGCCAAGTACTACATCTCCGGCCATGACGGTGACCTGACGGATTTTGGTGGGTTGATTGATTCCTGCCAGCATGGTATTAAGATTTCCTTGCTGATTATGATGAGAGGGGTGATAGCTGGTATAATAAGAAGTGAAGGATCCGATTTCTTTCAATCCGGTCAAATCACGGATTGCTCCGTCGTAGACAATTCCGTTTCCGGTCTTTGCAAAAATCGCGTTGCCCACATTATCGCCTATCGTCGGTCCATTGACCTGGATTCCAAACTGATCTGCCACATAGACATCGCGCTTGACAAGTAAATCCACCGGCCAGGAGTTTTGACCTCTCTTTCCTTCTTTTTTGCCTCGCTCATCGATCGCATCGTGGATGTCGGGTCGGCCAGGCATAAATGTCGCAGTCACAGCCCTTCCGATCAGAATACTATCCGGATTGATGATTTGCCAGCCATCTGCGTATTGATAGAAATAGCCGGCATTTTTCATTACTGCCCAGGCTTCATCATGTGTCACGAGCCGCATTCGGTTTAGAATATCATCTGACACCTTGGGGCGACCATCCTCAAATCTGTCACCTTTCCATTCTCTTGTGAGGTAAATCAATTCATCTTTGGAAATCTGCTGGGCTTGGACAGAGAGAGCCAGCACTAGAAAACTTGAAACAAGGCAAATAATGGTTTTGTATCTCATAGTTTTTAAATCTTTCGGATTGAAAAAAA
Organism: Algoriphagus sp.; assembly: GCA_044373795.1. Lineage (GTDB taxonomy): Bacteria > Bacteroidota > Bacteroidia > Cytophagales > Cyclobacteriaceae > Algoriphagus. The sequence goes on from JBILPR010000326.1 coordinate 2,874, forward strand.
GGCAGATCCTGAAATCAGAATCTGCCTTTTCTTATTATTTGTCCCACCACACTTTGGTGGCCAGATCGTCCGCACCCTGAGCTGAAATTGCAGCCTGAACATTCTCTGAATTTACTGAAATTTCTGAATTTGGATAAGTCAATCGATTGATAAAAGGCACCTCTCTTCCGGGGAATGGGTTGGCGGCCAAAGTGGGAAAACCAGATCTTCTAAAGTTGGCAAAAGCCTCTGGACCATTCATGAAAGAAGATAACCAATATTGAGTATTGATCTGTTCGAGAGCCCTTGAGGAATTGAATGGGTTGACTACTAAGTAATCCTGTACCGCACGTAAAGGGATCACAGAAGCAGGATCATAACTTGAAATCTGATCCATGTGAGCAGTCACGGCAGAATTGTAATATCCTTCCACAGTACCTGCTGTGATCCAGCCTCTTTGTCTGGCCTCTGCCAATAAAAGCAAGTTTTGAGAAGCGGTGACCAGGTAACTGGCTGCTGTTAGCTTAGCAACTCTTCTTCTGTCAACCTGACTGAAATCGTAGAAACTGGCTAGTTTAAGTTCTGCAGCAGCTTTCACTGCACCTGTATTGTCATTTCCCATCGGCATGCCTATTTGTAGTACCGGATCATAAGACTGAATTGCAGGCTGTTGCTCCGGTCCGGACTTAGCACCCACGTATCGGACAGCTATTGCTCCAAGCCTAGGATCATTAGTACTTTTCAGAAAGTCTACAAAAGGCTTTGTCAGATAGAAATTGGCAGCTTCTGTAGAATTGAGAGTATTAGAAATAGGATTGTTATAGTTGGCATCGTGCCGAATAGCGGCATTGTCTGCATTGGTAATTATCACTCCACCCTGCAACGCTTTGGCAACAATGCTCTGCGCCTTTGTAACATCCACTTCGCTCAATCGCATTCCTGCTCTGAGTAATAAAGAATATCCGAAATTCTTCCATTTTACAATATTTCCGCTGTAAAGAATATCAGCAGTCTCTACTCTACCGGCTGTATTTAAAGCTGCAGATGACTCCTCCAGTTCCTTAATAATATCCATATAGATCGTCTCCTGAGAATCATAAGTCGGGAAGAAAATCTGGTTATTGTATCCTTCTCCACCTTCTGTATAAGGAATAGATCCATAAGAATCAGTCAATACCAAGAACGCGTTAGCTTGGATAATTCTCGCCATTTGAAGTAAGTTGCTTCTGGTCGGATCATCTTTCACCCGATTGATTACATCCTTGGTGTTTTTAATGACATTTCGATAGTATGCCTGCCAATTGGATTGGGTGGAAGCCCTGTTATCCTGATTATAATTGGCACCTGTCAAAACCCCTGAGTTGGGAGAAATGATCTGCTGAACAATCCCAATTTCATAGACCAGAATTCCAAACGAAGACGGCGAGGAATTTAGGATTGCATTATTGAGTTGGAAAGCCGGGTCAATAGCCGTTGCACTGACTTTGTTTGTATTCAACTCGTCAAAATTTTGGTCACACGAAGCCAAAAACATCGAGGCCAAAAAGAGCAATATATAGTTAAGTATCTTTTTCATGATTCCTGAGATTAGAATTTGACATTAAGATTGAAACCTAAACCTCTTGTGGAGGGAAGTCCGGTCGACTCCATTCCTGACAGGTTATCCGATGAATAACCGAAGGTTTCCGGATCGATGTTATCTACCCATTTCCTTATCATAAATACGTTATTGGCAACCAGATTTAGCTTGACAGCTTTGAATGGTTGATTGGGAGGCAGGAATTTTGAAAAGTCATACCCCAGCGTGATTTGACGTAGTTTCCAATATCCTCCATCATAAATCACCGGCTCTATAAGTGCCTGTGACCTTACCACTTCCCAATAAGACTGGACTGGAGCAGATACAGTGTTTATTTCACCTTTCTCATTTACACCATCCCCGACTACGCCACCTTCACGTCCTTCCAAAGTCATCTTATGCA
>JBILPR010000327.1:0-4816 GCA_044373795.1 Algoriphagus sp.
TATACATTCAAAAAAACCAAAAAACCCTTCGGAAGCTCCTTCGAGGCTATTTTTTAAAGTATCGATAAAGCCAAAAATTCTACCGATCGGTTGGTTGTTTTTTGAAATTACCCAAGCCTTACTGATCGAATGTTTGAAAAATGGATTTTTGTATGGATTTAGGATAGTCCTTTGTTCGCTCAAAAGAGGAGGAACCCAAACTGGATCATTCTTGTACAAGCTGAAGGGAACCTGCATAAACTTGTTTCGGTCTTTTCTGGTTTTCACCTCTGTTATTTCCATTTTCTTCCTGGTAATAATTCAAAAATCCACGCCAACGAGCAGAAATAAAAATCTGTTAAATCAAATTAAAACATCTGCACCCAAAAAAAAATTAACTCTTATTTTTATTTTTCAAGAAGAAACAATCTCCTTTTGGCAAAAAGCCAGAAACATTAAAGGAGAAATTTTGATCAGGTATTTTTCTGTTTAAAGTTTTACTGCTAATTGATATCTTGAATCCGTAGTATTGAATTAACCCCCCAAAAAAAAAATCTGACCTTATGAAATACCTGATCCTCGCCTTCTTCCTGCTTACTTCCATTTCGACATTCGCTCAATCCGAAAAAGAGGTGGAAACAGCCGTTCAAAATCTGAGAACTGCCATGCTTGCTGAAGATGCCTCTACTTTGAAAACTTTGACTTCAGAAAACCTGAGTTATGGACATTCCGCAGGTCTTATCGAAAATCAAGAGCAATTCCTGTCGGTATTCAGCGGCGGAAAAACTGATTACAAATCCTGGGACATAACAGAGCAATCAGTAACCTTTCATGGTGATAAACTGGCCATGGTGAGACATAAAGTATCAGCGGAAATTGTCTCCAACGGAAACACAAACGCCCTTAAAATAGGCCTTTTGATGGTTTGGATAAAAGAAAAGGGCGAATGGAAATTATTGGCCAGACAGGCATTCAGACTTCCTGTATGAGATTAGATTTCTGATTTCGGGTTCTCCTCAACCGGTCTCTTTTGCCAATAAGAGGCCAGGATAGAGCCGGTAATGTTTTGCATGGGTCCAAAAACAGCAGAAGCAAGGCCGACCGTACCGATTTTTCCCAAGGATTTGGCAAGCGCAGAAGCCAGTCCGCCATTTTGCATTCCGACCTCAATCGCAAGGGTGCGCGAATCTCTTTCGTCCATGCCAAACAATCTGCCAAACCAGTAACCGAGCGTATAGCCGCTGAGATTGTGGATGGTCACCAGAAGTATCAGAAGTGGACCAATTTCTATCAGACTGTCTCTTCCTGCTGCTGTGATAAATAAAATAATCATGGCAATAGCTCCCATAGATAAAATAGGCATTGCAGCATCCAACCAAGCTGATTTGCCTCGAAGCAACTTATTAAATATCAACCCGGCACCAATTGGAAGGATTATCATCTTGACGATGTCCCACATCATTTTCAAAAGATCAATTTCGATAAACTCACCTGCCAAAAGCTTCATCAAAATAGGAGTTAGCAAAGGTGCTAAAAGTGTGGACACAGAAGTAAGGGTGATAGAAAGTGCCAGGTTTGCCTTTGCTAAATAAGTCATCACATTGGAAGCCATCCCGCTGGGAGAGCATCCGATCAGAATGATTCCGGCAGCAATTTCCGGTGAAAGTCCACTCAGACTAGCTAGAGTAAAACCAATTAATGGCATAATCATATACTGAGCAGAAACGCCGATAAAAATCGATTTGGGAGTTTTTATCACTCCGGCAAAATCCTTTACACTCATGGAAGTCCCCATTCCAAACATGAGAATCTGAATCAGAGGGGTGATTAGATTAGAATAAGAATAACCCTTGTATTCCTGAAAGTACTGGGGAAAAAACATAGCCAAAGCCACCACTCCAAAGATGAAAACAGAAAATGAGAAGCCTTTCAGTTTCTCAACACCTTGAAAACCAATCCCCAGAAAAAGAAAAAACAGAATCAGAAAAGGCCCCGCTTGGCTGAATCCTTGAATAAAACTGACTCCGAGAGTCATTAATAGAAACAGAATAGCGGTAATCGTTGCGATTTTATAAATATCAATTTTCAATTCGTGGGTATTTTGGGGGTGAAAGTCTTTACTAAAAATATCTGAAAACCCGGGAAGTCCGGGTTTTCAGATCAATTCATTTATTAATCAATATGTATATCCTTTTCTTTGCCAGTAGATAAAAACCAAATGAAGAAATAAGCCCAAAATTTAAGTTGAGGCTGTCTTCGGTCTCCCGTCTTCGGTCTTCCAGCCTGTTTTCCACAGATAATTCGTTTGTGGCAGAATGTGTATTTCCATCTAAATCAAATTCACTTAACTGTAAGTCCGATCATGCGATCTTTTCGTATTCCATTCCTCGGTGGGAGCAAAATAGCTTGAGTCGGATGGATGCAAGTGGGCTTTGACTACTTCTTCATTGATCTCTATCCCCAATCCAGGTGCTGTCAGGGGTACAGGAGAATAGCCTTTGTCTATCATTTTTCCGCCGCCAACCATGGTGAACATGGATTCCCACCAAGGTACATCCACCGAGTGATGTTCTAAGGATAAGAAGTTTTGAGTTGCCGCTGCGCAATGAACACTCGCCATAAAAGACACCGGCGTACCAGCTTGATGCATCGCCATGGAAATGCCTTTTTCCTCAGCATAATCCCCGATTCTCTTTGTTTCTAACAATCCTCCTGAGGAAGCTAAGTCAGGGTGAATAATATCTACCGCATGGTCATCAATCAACGGCTTAAAATAACTCAGCAAGTAAATATCTTCGCCTGTGGTGGTCGGCGTTTCCAGGGCCTGGGTGATGGTTTTATGCTGCTCGGTCATTTGCCAGGGAACCATATCTTCCAGCCATGCCAACCGATAAGGATCAAGTGCTTTGCCTAGGCGAATGCAGTTATTGACATCAAAATGCCCATAATGATCCGTCGAAAGAGGGATATCATATCCGACCAATTCCCGGATATTATGTACTATTTTGGCGAGCTCATCAAGGCCTTTCTCAGTGATCTGAATTCCGGTAAAAGGATGGGCGGTGTTTGCGTAGGACATATATCCGCCCTGCCATTGTGATCTGTTTTCTTTTAAAATCTCCGGGTTGACAATGGCACCGGGAATATCCATTATTTCTCCAATCGACACATCCATTTTGAGCCATGTGTAGCCTTGATCTTCAGTCCTGAATCTGATTTTCTCTTTTTGATCTTCAACATCCTTGCCTTCAGGCGTATCCGCATAGAGCCGGACCGAGTCTCGATATCTACCCCCCAAAAGTTGCCAAGCGGGTACATTGTAGGCTTTTCCACAAAGATCCCATAGTGCCATTTCTACTCCACAGACTCCCCCGGCCTGACGGGACTGACCTCCAAACTGTCGGATAATTTTAAAAAGCTTTTCCACATTGCAGGGGTTTTCTCCAAGGATCCGACTCTTCAGCATCAGAGCGTAGCGCGGGTCCGCACCATCCCGTACTTCCCCCCAACCAACAATCCCCTGATTGGTATCTATTCTTAAAATAGCCGTACCCCCCATCACAGCAGTAAGGCAATATCGGAGGTCTGTGATTTTGAGGTCAGAAGGTGCCGAGGCTCGCTGAACTTTGGAAGTAGTCTCAGCCAACGTATCTTCTATTCCAAGACCCATCAAAGCTGTCAAAGAAATTCCGCCCAAGGCAGTTTTCTTCAGGAAATCTCTTCTGTTTGATCCGGTCAGCGGGTTTTCGATTTCTGCTTTCCGCTGTGCAGTGTAGGTTCTTTCTTGTTCTTTTTGTTTGGCAATGATAGCCTGTAGGGTATTTTTCATGGGTTTTTGGGTTAGTGTTAAAGAAAGGAATTGAAAAAGAGCAGTGGTTAAAAGACTTTTAAAGCACTGCTTTCAGAAAATTTCAACAGGCAATTAATAATTTCGCTCTTTCAGGTAGTTGTCTAATTCTGCTTTAGACATTGGAAGTTTTCCGGGATAGTTATTGAGCCAGTCCAGAAAATCCTTTCTGATTGCTTCGGTCCATTCGCTGTCAATTTCGCCCGCGAGGTATTTTTTCTCCCGAAGTCTCTGATGGCCAAATTCATCCCGAAGTCCGGTGACTTCAGAAGTCAAAACCAATTCCTCCACCAAGTGGGCAGGAATAAAAATGACTCCGTACTTTTTAGCCAGGACGATATCTCCCGGCAAAACAGTGGCTCTTCCAATCCGAATAGGAGCATTAATAGAAGTAAGCATCATCTGATTAATGTAAGATGGATCTTGCCCTTTGATCCAGGCATTGAATCCTTTGATTTCGGAAAGCCCTTCCTGATCGCGCACAGAGCCATAAAAGATGACTCCTCGTTGGGACTTGGCAAAAATTGAGTTACCAAGATTGTCACCTATCAGAGTTCCGTCTGCCATTTTTCCATAACTGTCCGCGACATAAACGTCGCCATTGGTCAGGATATCAATAGGCCAGGAATTGGTTCCTCCTTTGGGTGACCTTCCTTCTACGTTGACTCCTTGATCCTTTACTTGTTTTTCAAAATCTGGTCTCAATGGCATGTATTGAGCGGTCACTACCCGCCCCGTCATGGCACTGTCGGGAAGTATGATTTGCCAGTCCCCTTCGTATTGATTGTGATAACCTTTGTTGCGAAGGACTCCCCATGCCTCTTCTATGGAAATGTTTTTAAGCCGGGCAAGAATCTCATCGGATACTTTTGGCCGGCCATCAGGAAATCTCTCCCCTTTCCATTCCGCAGTAAGTGCTTTGATGTAATCCGGGGATGAACTCACATTTTGAGCAAAGGAATTACTCTCTGATAACATGAGAAATCCTGC
>JBILPR010000328.1:0-4813 GCA_044373795.1 Algoriphagus sp.
GTTAGGATATCAGTGGTTCCTTGATCCAGCCTCGGGCAATCGCCACTGCCGAAACTCCCATCGTCATCGCTCCCAGCAAAACCAGGTGCAGAAACCCGATCACATACATTCGGATCGAATAGGAAATCACCGCTATGGAAGGGAAAACCAGAAGTCCCTGAAGTATCGCTTTCGCGACCAGACTTGCCAAAGCCAAGAACAGAAGCAGTCGGCCAAAGCCTGAGAATTGATTTGTTTTGACGAGATTGAAAATGGCTTTCAAAATCCAGAAATAGGCTAGAAGCTGAATTAGGACAGCCATACCATTGAGTTGAAAGAAGATCTGTTGAGGTTCAGCCCAGGTAATGGCCAGCATAAAAGTCATCACCACAGAGATCGAAAGGATCCATTCCTGATAGGCAGGAAAGTTGATTTTAAAACCTTTTTCTTCGAAATAAAGAAGGATCAAGCCCAGCACTCCTAGCACAAACCAGCCATTGAGCTGGAAGTGAAGAAACCACTGGATCGTCATGAAGTAGAGTTCGTGCATCCTGCCGAGCATCGCAGATACAGGCCCGAGTGACCAAAGTCCAAAAGTGGAAATCACCATAAACCAAATCGCAAGACGAATCAAACGAGTGGCGGCAGTCTTTTCACCGGACCGGATTACGTGGAGAAGCTTGTATGCAAAACCGTAGGAAAGCAACACATGGAGCGTGGAAAAACTGATGCTGATCGCTCCGTAACCCTGGAAAGGGAAAGAAAACAGCATTCCTAAAAGAGCTATGACAGTTCCCAGGAAAAGCAATCTGTAATCTTTGAGTTGGTCTTTTTCCTTCACCAAACCAAAAACCATCCCTCCTACCAACATCAAATGACCCCAACCCAGCAAGGCAAGGTGAGAATGAGTATGGAGAATATTGCGGTATTCGAAGTAAGGAATCTCAACGACGTGAAATGACCTCATCACCAATCCAAGACAAACAGAAAGGAAGAAAAATCCAAACGCCCATCTTATCCAATTCTGGCGGAATTGAATCCCGGAGGAAAAAGAGAAGATAGAAGATATTGGATTTTGAGTGATCATGGATCAGGCATTCAGGCTGGTAAATACTTCTTTGGCCTCAGGAAAAAGGATGTTGTTTTCCAGGTGGATATGAGTGTGCAAGTCATTTTCAAATTCCTGAAGCATCGCAAAAGCGACCTTGTAAGTTTGACAAGCATCAGCAGGAGGCGTGTAATTATTACTCAGGGCGGATATTTTTCTGAAGCGTTCACCCTCGGTATCGTGCTCCTCTTCCATCATTGCGATTGGATTTTCGATGCTTCCAAAGTGTGTCGGAGAAAGCGGAAAATGGTTTCTCCTCGCTAACTCCATTGCTTTGATGTATGGAAAAAGAATAAATTCCTCCTTTTTCATATGGGATGTCAGCGCATCGGATGTTTTGAAAAACTCTTCTCTGATCTCCAAAAGCTCCGGGTGGTTATCTCCGTGGACTTTTGCGATTTTATCGAGATAAAATTTTAGTGCAGGAATGGTCGTCTCCACATATTTATGATGGACCCTTACAATATGATCTACCAGATCAGCCATTCCGAAGTCCTGATAATTGGACTCGTCCTTCTGCTTCACTAGTTGCTCGAGTTCGGCTGAGATTTTATCCAAATCCACTCCTTTCTTCTCACAGGCATCGCTGAGTTTGATTCCTCCTTTGCAACAGAAATCAATTCCATACTCGGTGAAGATTTTAGCTGTCCGGAAATTGCCGGCTACGATACTTCCTACTTTCTTTTCTGCGATCTCGTTCATGATATTTAGGATAAGTTTATCCTTTATAAATTGAAATTTTTTAAATTTTCAAGAAGTTGGTTCCGTTCTGAATTCCCCTCGCCATATCCTCCAGCGAGGTAGTCATCATCATTCCGGCAAGATGTTCGCGGATGGCTTTGAATTTATTGTGAACTGCGCAAGGATGATCTTCGGAGCATTTTTCTAGTCCCAACGCACAACCGGTGAAGATCTGATCCCCGTCGATCACTTGGACGATTCGATACAAATGCGTTTTTCTTCCTTCCTCATGCACCTCAAAACCACCATTTGGACCCTTCAGAGATGAAAGAAGATTTTCGCGAACCAAAATCTGTAAAATCTTTGCGGTGAAAGCTTCGGGAGAATTGATCGCCCTTGAAATTTCTTTCAGCCCTACTCTATCGTTTCCTTCCGGAAGCGTGGAGATGTAGATCATCGCATTGATTGCGTATTTACAGGCTTTGGAAAACATCTGTTGAGTTTAAAAGATGATCAAATGTAAATGGAAATATTAAAGGATAAAAATATCCTTTAATATTTTTTTACAGATACTTGAAAAAAAATTAGCCTCCACTTTCTATTGAAAATGGAGGCTTGAGGTAAGCTTCACCCGTAATTTATTCTGGTTCGGAGATTACTTTCTTCCGTTCCATAATCCCGAATCAGACCACTTTCACAGGTTCTGTTTTTCGGGTCAATTTCATTTTCAAATTTTCCACGGCATAATAAACCACCGGCACCAGGTACACAGTCAGAATCAAGGAGGACAATAAGCCCCCGATAATCACCCAGGCCAATCCATTTTTCCATTCACTCGCAGTACCGCTTGCCAAGGCTATCGGCATCATTCCGATCACCATCGAAAGCGTCGTCATCAGAATTGGCCTCATCCTGCCCTGACCAGCTTTCTTGAGCGCTTCCTTCACTTCCATGCCTGTTGCCCGGAGTTGATTGGTGAAATCCACAATCAGAATCGCGTTTTTGGCAACCAATCCCATCAGCATAATCAAACCGAGAAGGGAGAATAGGCTGAGGTTATTCATCGATAAATTCAGCGCCAGAATAGCCCCGATCACCGCAACAGGAATCGAAAACAGCACCACAAACGGATAGATAAAGCTGTCGTACAGGGCCACCATGATCAGGTAAATCAGCAAGAAGGAAATCAATAAAACCGACCCCAAAGCCCCAAAACTGTCATTCTGCCGTTTGATATCACTTCCCCAGACCATACTGATTCCGGCGGGTAGCGGATTTTCTTTGAGGTATGCGACCACATCGTCGGCCACTGTTCCGGATGGTCTTCCAAGTGCATTTGCGGTCAGTGTCACCGCAGGCTGTCTGTCCTTTCTCTCCAAAAGTGAAGGTGATTTATCCTGCACAATAGCTGCCACCTGCGAAAGTCCAATGGGTACTCCAGCAGGATTTACTACCGTCAAACGCTTCACGTCTTCAAAGTTTTGACGGTTGAAATTATCCAACTGAATCCTCACCGGATATTCTGTCCCCGCCTCAGTCATGGTGGCATCGTCGTTTCCGGTCAGGGCTGTTCGGACATTCATTCCGACGAAAGCATTGTTCAATCCCAGCCGCTGCAATCGGTCCTGATCGGGAATGATTTGAAACTCTGAGCTTCCCTCCTCCACAGAAAGTTTCACATAATCTGCGCCGGGGATGTTTTCGACCACGGTTTTGAGGTTGTTCGCCACAGCCATTACTTCTTCGGTACTCGGACCGCTGAGCGTCATTTCGATCGGCGCAGATCTCGGAATCAGCCCCAAGGCAATCATCGAATAGCTGGCTCCGGAAAATTCTTTCTTCAACTCCTCCCGAATCCCTTCCATATAGGTTTCGGTCGGGATATCTCCTCTTTCCTTCTTGTCCTTGAGCTGAATCGTCAGCTCTGACTTGTAAGCCGCTCCAACTCCCAAACTCCCGATTCCGGTCGTTGGTCCGCCCACATTACTGAAGATGGTCGCCACCTCGGGCTGTTGGAGCAGGAAGTTTTCGACTTCCAATGTTCTGAGGTTATTCTCTTTGATGGAGGTGGATTTATCAAACTCCAGGTACATGCTGAACTTGCCCTGATCTCCTGTTGCGATCAATTCTTTTCCGATAATTCCCTGCTTCAGGATGATTCCCGTAAGGGCAAAAAGTCCCAATACGATCCCTGCAAAAGCAAGTTTGTGCTCCAGCACCCAATCCAACTGACGTCCGTACCAAGCAACGAATCGGTTTAATTGATGCTCAAATCCAATCAAAAACCGATTGAAGAAATTGGTAGGCTGAAGATCTTCCGACTTGCCAATTCGCGAAGCCATCCAGGGTGTCAGGGTAAACCCAACCAGCAAACTTGTCAGGGTGGAAGTTATGACAACCACGGAAAATTGCTTTAGCATATCCGCCACAAACACCTGCAAAAAGAGAATCGGGAGGAATACTACCACGTCCACCAACGTGATCGAAAGTGCCGAAAAACCGATTTCCATCCTTCCTTCCATCGCAGCCACCCGCTTATTCTTGCCCATATCGAGATGTCGCTGGATATTTTCCAACACGACCGTGGCATCATCCACCAAAATCCCGACAATCAGCGACATCGCGAGCAAAGTCATCAGATTGAGCGTATAGCCCAAAATCCACATCACGGCAAAAGCTGTCACCAAAGAAGTCGGGATAGCTACCAGGACGATGAGCGAGTTTCTGAAGCTTCGCAAAAAGAGAAGCATCACCAACGAAACCAGAATCACCGCCAAGATCAGGTCAAAAATCACCGAATCAACTGCGGCAATGGTATTGTCAGTGCTGTCATCGGCAATGATAAACTTCACCCCTGCTTCTGCATTTTGGGATTCGATCAAAGCCAATCGCTCCCGAACTGCCTTGGAAACGTCCACAGCGTTGGCATCGCCTTGCTTTTTGAGCATCATCCCGATTCCTTCCTGCCCGTTGTATCGGCTGATGGAAGTGATTTCGCGGATGCCGTCTTTCACGACAGCAAGATCTCTCACATAAATCGGGGAA
>JBILPR010000329.1:0-4750 GCA_044373795.1 Algoriphagus sp.
AGAATTAAAGCTTTTCCGAAAAACAAATCCCAGTTAAAAACAATCGAAGAATTTCTCACGAAAGAAGGAATCGATTTTGAACTGGTAGATCAAGCTGAATTTGAAAGCTTTTTAACCGAATTGGAAGGAAGCCTTAGCCAAGTCGGAAAAATTCAGAAAGGGGAAATCAATAAAGAAAAAGCAAGGGATTTTTTAAATGAATTATGAAGTTATTCTTACAGAGGATTTTAAAAAGTTCTTCAAACGACTTTTTAAAAAATATCCTTCGCTGAAGGATGATCTATTAGGTTTAGTTGAGAATCTGGAGAAAGACTTTAAAATCGGAACCTCACTTGGTCACAACCTTTATAAAATCCGGTTGTCAATCAGTAGTAAAAGCAGGGGAAAGTCCGGTGGAGCAAGAGTCATTTATTTTTTTGTTAGTGAAGAAAATGAGATTTACCTCGTTCACATTTTTGACAAAAGCGAGTATGAAAATATTCCAAAAGATAAACTGATTGAAATGCTCAAATCAGCTGGTTTGATTCTTTAACAAAAAATTGAGTTAAATTTTCTTTTCTACTTTATCTCCCCTTGGTACAATCGATTTATTATCGGGATTGGTTAAAATCTTGAAAGACTACAATCCGACTCAATGCCAAAAAACTTTCTGGATAAGTTTTAACTTAATGCAAATTTTTAACCTTGCCAAAATGAAACTAACCCCAATCCTGCTATTTCTGGCCTTTGCAATTTCCTGTTCTTCTCCAAAGACTGAGGAGGTGGAAAAGCAGAAACTATCCGGAAATCCGATTTTTGAAGGCTGGTATGCCGATCCGGAGGGAATTGTATTTGGGGATGAATACTGGATCTATCCGACTTTTTCCGCAGGCTTTACCGAGCAGCTTCATTTTGATGCGTTTTCATCCAAAGATCTGGTAAACTGGGAAAAGCACGAGCGGATCCTCGATTCTGCTTCCATCAAATGGGCGAGACAGGCAATGTGGGCACCTGCGGCCATTGAAAAAGACGGAAAATACTATCTTTTCTTCTCAGCAAATGATGTGCAGCGGCCAAGTCGTCCGGGTTGGGATCCTGACAATGACATCAATCATTCGGGAGGAATCGGTGTCGCTGTGGCAGATTCTCCGGGAGGTCCTTTTGCAGATTACCTCGGGAAGCCATTGATCGGAGATTTTTACAATGACGCCCAACCGATTGATCAGTTTGTGTTCAAAGACACGGATGGCACCCACTACTTTTTCTACGGAGGCTGGAGCCATTGCAATATTGGAAAGCTGAATGCTGATTTTACAGGATTCGAACCTTGGGAAGACGGAGAACTTTTTCATGAAATCACCCCTGAAGGATATGTTGAGGGACCTTTTATGTTTCTGCGAAAAGGAATCTATTACCTCATGTGGTCTGAGGGTGGCTGGACAAATGACACTTATAAAGTAGCCTATGCGATGGCCGAAAAACCAACAGGTCCCTATAATCGGATCGGAACGATACTGGAATCAGATACGACAGTCGCCACCGGAGCCGGACATAATTCCGTGATTCAAAAGCCAGATTCAGACGATTGGTATATGGTGTATCACCGAAGACCGATACCAACTGAAGGCCGCGATCACAGGGTAACTTGCATCGACGTGATGGAATTCAACGAAGACGGAACGATCAAACCAATCAAAATGACTTTTGAAGGAGTGGAAGCAAATCCGATCGGGAAGTAAGAAAACTAAGTCACTCAATCTTCCTTGGTAAATTGGTGGAGTTTTGTATTAACAAATCCTGTTAGCTTAATTTCTTTCATTTCCCCACCCAAATCCCCTATTTTGCATCCTGAATCGAAATCGGAGATTTAACGTACGTGGTACTTTGTACTTCGTACTTCGTACATCCTATGAAAACTCACCACCTCAAGCTTTACAATACTCTTTCCCGGCAGAAGGAAGATTTCCAACCTCTGAATCCTCCCTTTGTGGGCATGTATGTCTGCGGACCCACTGTCTATGGAGATGCCCACCTCGGACATGGCAGGCCTGCGATTACGTTTGACACAGTCAACAGATACCTGACTCATTTGGGCTATCGCGTGCGCTATGTCCGCAATATCACGGATGTCGGTCACTTGCAGGGCGATGCGGATGAAGGAGAGGATAAAATCGAGAAGAAAGCAAAGCTGGAAAAGCTGGAGCCGATGGAAGTTGCCCAGCAATACACCGACACCTATCATCGGGATATGCAGCTTTTGAATACCTGGAAGCCGAGCATCGAACCCCGAGCAACCGGCCATATTCCAGAGCAAATTGCATTGGTTGAGGCTATTTTGAAAGAGGGATTGGGGTATGTGGTAAATGGGTCGGTCTACTTTGACGTGCTGAAATACAACGAAACGTACAAATACGGCAAGCTTTCCGGAAGGGTAATCGATGAATTGATCAGCGGAAGCCGTGACCTCGATGGTCAGGGTGAAAAGCGAAATGCGGTTGATTTTGCACTTTGGAAAAATGCATCTCCGGAGCATCTGATGAAATGGGATTCTCCCTGGGGAATGGGATTTCCGGGTTGGCACCTCGAGTGTACAGCGATGAGTTCCAAATACCTGGGAAAACAGTTTGATATACACGGCGGTGGAATGGATTTGATGTTTCCGCATCACGAGTGCGAAATCGCTCAGGGTAACGCATGCAATCATCAGGATCCTGCCAAGTATTGGATGCACAATAACATGATCACCATCAACGGTCAGAAGATGGGTAAGTCGCTTGGCAACTTCATCAACCTGCAGGAGCTTTTCACCGGAAATCATAAACTTCTGGAGCAAGCTTACAGCCCGATGACCATTCGGTATTTCATCCTCACAGCCCATTATCGCTCCACGCTGGATTTCTCCAACGAAGCTCTGAAAGCTGCCCAAAAAGGCTATAAAAAGATTATCAACGGCTTGAGAATCACCAGATCTCTTGAGTTCATACCTGCAGATATCCCTTTGGACGAGGAGCAGATCAAGCAAATCGAGCAAAGTATCACCGCTGCCTATCGGGCAATGGACGATGACTTCAACACCGCACAGGCGATTGGTCATTTGTTCAATCTGCTGAAAAAGATAAACTCAATTTTCACCGGACAGCTTCAATCGGCTGCTTTGGGAGAGGAAGTTTTTGAAAAGCTGAAAAGCACCTTCGTCACGTTCGTGGTAGAAATCCTCGGACTGATCGAGGAGAAATCTGATAACCAAAACACAATGCTGGAATTGCTCCTGAAGCTTTATTCAGAAGCTAAAACCGCACGAGATTACAACAAAGTAGATGAAATCCGCTCCGGTCTGAAGGAAATGGGTTTTGTGGTTAAAGACATGAAAGACAAAATCGACTGGGCTTATGAAGAATAGATTTTGGCTGATTAGCCTGTTCATTTTCACCTGGGCCTGTAGCACTCCTGAGAAAAAAGCAGAAAGTCTTGAAGACACTCGGGTTGCGAAACCTTATCCTGCTTTCTCGGCTGATTCGGCATATGCCTTTGTGCAAAAGCAAGTAGATTTTGGGCCAAGAGTGCCGGAAACTCCCGGACATGCAGCTACCAAAGCCTGGCTTCTGGCAAAACTGGAAGAATATGGATTTACGGTGCAAACCCAAGATTTCGAAGCCAAAACCTACGATGGATTGACCTGGAGCCTGAGCAATATTATTGCCTCTTATAATCCTCAAGCAACCAAGAGAATTCTTTTGGCGGCACATTGGGACACGCGAAGAATCGCCGACAAAGACACTGAGCGAATGGATCAACCCATCGATGGAGCAAATGACGGCGGAAGCGGAGTAGCAATTTTACTCGAAATCGCCAGAGTAATCGGTTCTCAGGAACTGAAACCTGAAGTGGGAATCGACATTATCTTCTTTGACGGAGAGGATGACGGTGAACCTGAAAATTCCAGCTTTCGAAATAATAGTCAGATTTGGTGGTGTCTAGGTTCACAGCATTGGTCCAAAAACAAACATCAGGCAAACTATTCCGCCTATTTTGGAATTTTGGTTGACTTGGTTGGCGCCAAAAATGCCCGTTTTTTCAAAGAAGGTCATTCCAGGAAATACGCTTCCGGAATCCTGAAAAATGTTTGGGACAATGCGGCTCAAATTGGTCATGGCGATTATTTCGTCAATAGAGATGCTCCGGAAATTCTGGATGATCACCTCTTTGTAAATGAATTTGCAGGGATCCCGATGATTGATATTCTTGAATATTCACCCGATTATGGCTTTGGCCAATATCACCACAAGCATACAGATAATATGGAATTGATTGACCACCGAACCTTACAAGCTGTCGGAGAAACCGTTTTATTTACCGTTTATCAGGAGTAAAAGATTATCTTCCAACTCAGAATCCAACTTTTGAGAAGGTTCTGAGTTCCAGTTCAAACTACTACGCAGGAATGAAAAAAGGGCATCAGGTAACGATGAAGGAAATCGCCAAGAAATTGGGGGTATCGGTTTCAACTATTTCCAGGGCACTTCAGGATTCTCCGGAATTACATCCGGAGACAAAGCGAAAGATCGTTGAAATGGCGAAGGAGATGAACTATCAGCCAAACCTACTGGCTCAAAGTCTTCGGATCTCCCGCACCAAAACACTTGGCGTAATCGTCCCTGAAATTATCTCTCACTTTTTCGGATCCTGTGTGAGCGGGATTCAGGACACTGCAAATTCACGCGGATATAATGTGATGATCTGCCAGTCAAACGAGTCAATCGAACAGGAAAAA
>JBILPR010000330.1:0-4736 GCA_044373795.1 Algoriphagus sp.
CATTGCTACCAAGCACCAAAAAGAACAGGTTCTTAGTCCATTATTATCCCATTCTTTGGGAGTACATGTTATTGTCCCCACTAATCTGGATACTGACTTGTTGGGCACTTTTTCGGGCGAAGTAGAACGGAAGTATGACCCCCTTACTACGGCAAGATTAAAATGTCAATGGGCTATGGATCTGACAAATTGCGATCTGGCAGTGGCGAGTGAAGGTTCTTTTGGTAGCCATCCTGCTGCTTTTTTCCTTCCTGCCAATGAGGAATGGTTGCTTTTGGTGGACCGTAAAAACGACTTGGAAATTTACAGTCGCCATCTCAGCACCGAAACCAATTTTGGAAGTTGTAAATTTCATAGCCTGGAGGAATTGGAGGAATTTTCTCATAAAGCCAGCTTTCCAAGCCACGGACTCATTTTACGGCCTGGTCGGGACAGTGTAGACGACTTATTTAAAGGGATCAGGGAATCTCATTTTTTGCGAGAGAAAGCATCTTTCCTGCTTGAAAAATATGGATTTGGATTTGTCGAAACCGACATGCGAGCATTTATGAATCCCACAAGAATGCGGATCATCCAAGAGACAGCCGAAAAGCTATTGAGAAAAATCCTTTGTTCATGTCCCTCTTGTCAGATGCCAGGATTTGCAGTCACCGAAGCAGTCCAAGGCTTGCTATGCGAGTGGTGCAGAACTCCTACCCGATCTATTTTAAAGCATCGTTTGGTTTGTAGTCATTGTGGACACGAGCAAGAGGTCCTTCATCCCAACGGGAAATCTACAGAGGATCCAATGTATTGTGATTGCTGTAATCCCTAGCTAGGTACATTTTCATCAAAATCCTGGTTAATAGTTGGGATGAAAAGCACTCTGTGCATACTGATATTTCTTGATTTTTTCTTCCGTTTGCAGTCTCAAATCTTGTAGGATCGATTGATGATCCGGCTCAATGGCTAGAGCAACATCCGGATTTAGGAATGCACATCATCGATCTCCCCATCCGTGGTGACAATCGTGCGTGGCTATTTAACTTCAACTTCGGCTTCACTGACCGATTCAGTTTTGAGTTGAAAGGAGAAAAGTGCGCCCGTCAGAGAAAAAGGACGGACAGAAGAAGTTTGGCTGGGGTCATTGGTAATTGAGATTGAAGAGGTAAAAGAAAGGGAAGTAAAAATCAGAATTAGCGGTAAAATCGGATTTAATTGGGGTAATATGACAATGCCTTTGAGATCAGCCAAGAGAGAGATATATTCAGATAATGATTTGATTTAACCTAACGCGGAAACTTATCATCTACCCCTTTCTCAAGATGATTTGGAGAAATACATCCTAATTCGCGAAAGGAATAATAAACCCCCTTCACCTTGAACTCAATAGTTTTTTTTGACACTGAAATTGATCCCAAGAGTCATAAAATTCTGGATATAGGAGGAATTGACCGCGACGGGAACAGCTTTCATAATTCTAATCCCAATGAATTTGTAAAATTCTTAAAAGGAACAGATTTTTTATGCGGGCACAAAATCATAAACCATGATTTAAAATATCTGGGTAAGGTTACTTACCAAGCTGGCTTTTCCTTGCAAAATTGTATTGACACCCTTTATACCTCTCCCCTTCTTTTCCCCACCAAACCCTACCACGCGCTATTAAAGGACGATAAGCTTCAAACCGAAGAGACCAACAATCCCTTAAATGATGCCATTAAAGCCAGAGATTTATTTTTTGATGAAGTAGAATCTTTCAGGAATCTCGGTCCATTGTTGAAGCAGATCTTCTATTTGCTGCTGAAGGATCAGCGGGAATTTCAAGGTTTTTTCAAATACCTGAATTTCTCAGCCGCTAACGAGGATTTGCAATCCGTGATACGAAAGCTGTTTGGAGAGGCAATCTGCCAAAACACCGAATTGGAGAAAGTCATAGCCAATCAACCAATTGAATTGGCCTACAGCCTGTCTTTAATTCATTCATTCGTCCAACACAAAAATCATTTTTCCATTACTCCGCCATGGGTATTGAGGAATTTCCCTGAAGTGGAGCGCATCATGTTTTTACTCCGGAATTCTCCTTGCCTTCGCGGGTGCTCCTATTGCAATCAGGCATTGAATGCTCATCGCGGATTAAAACGATTTTTTGGATATGATTCATTTCGATCTTATGGAGGGGAGCCCCTTCAGGAAAAGGCAGTGGAAGCTGCTGTGGCTAACAAATCCATACTGGCAGTTTTCCCAACAGGTGGCGGCAAATCCATCACCTTTCAAGTACCGGCTTTAATCAGCGGGGAAAGTTCCAGAGGTTTGACTGTCATTATTTCTCCCCTTCAGTCGCTGATGAAGGATCAGGTAGACAACCTGGAAAAATCAGGCATCACTCAAGCCGTCACGATCAATGGATTGCTAGACCCGATCGAGCGGTCAAAATCCTTTGAAAGGGTTGAAGATGGATCTGCTTCCATACTCTACATTTCACCGGAATCGCTCCGCTCCAAAACAATCGAGCGGTTGATCTTGGGAAGAAATATCAGCCGGTTTGTAATCGATGAAGCCCACTGTTTTTCTTCCTGGGGTCAGGACTTTCGGGTGGATTATCTATACATAGGGGATTTTATCAAATCGATCCAAGAAATCAAAAACCTGAGTTATACCATTCCGGTTTCCTGCTTTACCGCTACTGCAAAGCAAAAAGTCATCGAAGACATCCAAGAATATTTCAAGCAAAAATTGGATCTTGATCTGCAGCTTTTCACTTCCAAGGCTTCCCGGACCAACCTTCAATACCGGGTTTTTGAAAAAGGAAATGAGGAAGAAAAATACCATGCCCTCAGAGAATTGATCGAGGAAAAAAACTGTCCAACGATCATTTATGTCTCCCGAACCCGCAAGGCTTACAAACTTGCCGAAAGGCTAGTCGCCGATGGCTATCAAGCCAAGCCCTATCATGGGAAAATGGACAAACAGGAAAAATCCGAAAATCAGGATTCCTTTGTCAACGGAACAACCCAAATCATGGTCGCCACATCCGCTTTTGGGATGGGCGTGGACAAAAAAGATGTGGGAATGGTCATCCATTTTGAAATTTCCGACTCTCTCGAAAACTACATCCAAGAGGCCGGAAGAGCGGGTCGGGATGAGCAAATCGTAGCAGATTGTTTCGTCCTGTTTAATGAGGAGGATTTGGGAAAGCATTTTGTCCTTTTGAATCAAACCAAGCTATCAATCAAAGAAATCCAGCAGGTTTGGAAGGCAATCAAAGAAATTACCAAATTTCGATATTCAGTCTCCAACTCAGCCTTGGAAATCGCGCGAAAAGCCGGATGGGATGACAATGTGATGGAAATAGAAACCCGGGTCACGACTGCCATTGCAGCCCTGGAAAATGCTGGTTACTTAAAGCGTGGACAGAATATGCCAAAGGTATTTGCCAACAGCATTCTTTCAAAAAACGCACAGGAAGCTATCGAAAAGATAAATGGTTCTGAACGATTTCAGGAAAGACAAAAAGAGCAGGGTGTCCGAATAATCAAGAAGCTTTTTTCGAGTAAAAGCAGAAAGCATTCCAGTGAGGAAGTGGCTGAATCAAGGGTGGACTACATCAGTGACCATTTGGGCATTGTCAAAGAGGAAGTAATCAATATCATTACTTTGCTTCGGGAGGAAAAAATATTGGCAGATGCGAAAGATCTGACAGCATTTATTAAACAGGGAGAAAACATCAACCGCTCGCTGCTATTGGTGGAAACCTTCAGCAAAATTGAAAATCATCTCCTTCCGATTTTTGAACAGGAAGAAAAAATCTTCCAGATCAAACAGCTAAATGAGCAAATTGAAGTTGCGGGACTGGAGGAAGTCAATCCGAATAAGATCAAAACCATCCTGAATTTTTGGGCCATCAAAAATTGGATCAAGCGCAAAATTGACACTTTTTCTAAAAATCACATCGCTGTGACTTTGCTTCAACCAAAAGATACTCTCAAGGAAAAACTTCAAAAAAGACATGTTTTGGCCAGGTTTATCGTGGAATATCTTTTCAAAAAAAATCCTTTAGGGGATGTAAATTTGACCTTATTTAAAGAAGAAATTTTGGTTGAATTTTCAGTTTTGGAATTGCTTTCTACCTATCAAAAAAGTCAAGACCTGTTCAAGCTTCCTGTTGACCTGGACGACATTGAGGATACGCTTTTTTACCTCTCCAAGATTGAAGCTTTGAAAATCGAAGGTGGATTCCTTGTCGTCTATAATCGTCTGACTATTGAGCGCCTTGAGCGGGATAATAAAAAACGATTCACCACTGATGATTACCAAAAGCTGAATCAATTTTATGAAAACAAAGTCCAGCAAATTCACATCGTGGGTGAGTATGCCAAGAAAATGATCAGCAACTACCGGGAAGCCTTGCAGTTTGTGGAAGATTATTTTCATCTCAACTACAGCTCTTTTCTGCGAAAGTATTTTCCCGGTAGCAAAGCGGATGATCTCAAACTCAGGATGACACCAGCAAAATTCAGGCAACTGTTTGGCGAGCTTTCTCCTACCCAACTCAAGATCATCAATGACAACAAATCAAAATATATCGCTGTAGCTGCCGGCCCCGGCAGTGGTAAAACTAGAATTTTAGTGCACAAGCTGGCAGCATTGCTTCTTATGGAGGATGTCAAGCACGAGCAATTGCTGATGCTTACTTTTTCCAGGGCAGCTGCCACGGAGTTTAAACATCGCCTGCTGGGACTGATCGGCAATGCTGC
>JBILPR010000331.1:0-4729 GCA_044373795.1 Algoriphagus sp.
CAGATACTTCGAAAGATCAGCAGTTAAGTTTTGTCAGGAAGAAGATGTTTAGAGGGTTGAAATTTATGGTAAAAGGAAAAATGGACGGAAGGTGAAAACTTTTTATTTAACCAAAATCCCGAAATAGAACCCCTTTGAATTGGTTTTTAAATCTTAGAATCGTGAAGAAAGCAGGGGTGATCATCGCCATAGGTGTGTTAATTGGCTTATACTTTTTTGAGAATAAGCCGGCTTCCGTTTCAGGTGTTACCGAAAACCCTGAAGCTATTTTTATTGCCGACACTGTGACTGCTGATTCTCCTTCGGTGAAATTTTCATCATTAGATACGGCTGATTATATCAGAAGAGTGATGCATCTGGCACATGACAGCATTGCCAAACACTGGCCGATTTTCTCAGTGTATCCCGAAAAAGGAGCGATTCTTCCTTTTTATCGGATAGTGGCGATGTATGGTAATTTCTACTCCAAACATATGGGGATTTTGGGCAGATTGCCCGAAGATGAACTGATCGATCTTTTGAAGAAGGAAACTAAAGATTGGGGAGAGGCGGATACGCTTACGCCTGTCATTCCGGCGGTCCATTACATCGCGATCACAGCTCAGAATAACCCGGGAAAAGGAGGTACTTATCGACTTAGAATGCCGGATGCCCAAATAGAAAAAGCCATCAGTTTGAGCGAAAAAATAAATGGAATCACATTTCTGGACGTTCAAGTGGGGCATAGTACGGTTCAAAATGAAGTACCTACGCTGGAAAAGTACTTACTCAATCCGAACGTGCATCTCGGTCTTGACCCGGAATGGTCTATGAAAGACGGAAGTATTCCTGCTACAAAAATAGGCAGTATGGATGCTACAGACATCAATTTTGCCATTGAATACCTTTCTGAAATTGTCCGAAAAAATGAAATGACTCCCAAAATTTTGGTGATTCACAGGTTTACCCAAGCCATGATCACCAATTACAAAGACATAAAACCAACTCCTCAGGTGCAGTTGGTAATCAACATGGATGGGTTTGGCTTTCCTGCAAAGAAGATAGACAGTTACCGGAGATTTGTCGGGGGCCTGCCGATCCAGTTTACGGGTTTTAAACTGTTTTATAAAAACGATATTCTGACGGCCCCATTCCGGATGATGACTCCTTCGGAAATACTCAGATTGTATCCCAAACCAATCTACATCCAGTACCAATAATTGAAGCATAATTTTAAGAAAAATGAAAGAAGCAGGGATTGCTTTAGACTGATTGAAATTCATTCAAAGATGATAGCTGTATTTTAAACAGGTAGGGTGGATTTGGTTAGAATCCTGTAATTCTTTGGCCGTTGAAAGGTCTCAATAATTTTAAATTGAAGTAAAAGCTCAAAAACGGGATTTAATTGTTCTTGGAACAAGGATAAATTTACAAAAAATAATTTAAATTTGAATAATAATAAGGTAAAATAGAAATATACAATTGATTAAATCGCAAAAAATGTACTTTTTCCCCAGAAAGTAATTCTGTTAAGATGCGAGTTTTTAAAATCAGTGAAATAGTTCTTGTTGACGATGATCAGATTGTAAAAATGATCGTTCAAAAAATTTTGAGGAAAATAGGGTACTCCGGAACAATCAGCTCTTTCATAAATGGGTTTGAGGCCATAGAAAAGATCAAAAATCAAGTCGCAACAGATAGTTTCGAATTCCTTCCCCAAAAGAGATTACTCCTTTTGGATATTAATATGCCAATCATGAATTCCTGGGGATTTTTGGATGAGTTTTCTTTACTACCTGAGTCGGTCAAGAATCAATTTTTAGTTTCGATCATCACAAGTTCAATTAGTGATGAGGATAAATCACAGGCCTTTTCATACCCGGAAGTTGAAGATTTCATCCAAAAACCACTTTCTGAAAATTACTTGATTGCTTTCCTGACTAACCATGTGCTTTGCGAAGAAGTTGAAGCCAGCAGTAAATAAGGTCTAAGCTTTCCACTTTGGTTTGTTGCAACTCCTCCTTTCTTTCAGAAAAAAAGCTGTTGCAAATGTCTCCAATAAATCAGCATTGCTATTGCAAATGCGGTCAGAGCAGCGAAGGTAACTGCGCCTGAGGCCACATCTTTGATGAAACCGATTTTATGGTGAAAATCAGGATGAATGAAGTCACAAACCTTTTCGACAGAAGTATTCAGACTTTCAATTGAAAGCACCAATCCAATTGCCAGGAATTGAAGAGCCCAATCGATCCGGTCGATTTCAAAGTAAATTCCTAAGCCGGTAAATACCAGAGCAATGAAAGACTGTGTAATGACTGAGTTTTCGGTGGTAAGGAGGAGTAAAAATCCTTTGATCGCGTACCTGATACTTTTTATTCTGCCAATTATAAATCCGGACATGGGTCGATAGGTTTGATAAGAGTGGAATTTAGAGAAAAATCAGGGATTGTGGCCAGATGAACAGGACTTCGACAAGCTTTTGGAAGGTAGGAAGCTGCAGTATGACAACGATATCGAGCCGCGTTTCTGGTTTCAAAGTAAATTCATGAATTGCAATGGAGATTGATTGCTTTCAAAGCAAAAAAAAGCACAGGGGACACCTGTGCTTGGGTTTATATTCTAATTGCTTAATTTTTCACTTTTCAGAATTTGCTTTCACCAAATAGATTTTGTGGTTTGTGAACTCACCAAGTAAACTTGCGTTTTCAAAATTCTCAGGGAATCTGGTTTTGATCTCATTTACTTCTCCGTAAAACTCAGCAATGATTTTCAGGTTTTTGTCCACGAGAGTGATTGTAGGAACTTGCTTCAGATCTGAGAAGTCAAGGGAATAGACAAGAATTGAATTTTCAGTGGATACTTCCGAGTCTTTCGAAATGTTTTCCGAAGCCAAGGCTGGTGCAATGCTGAAAAATCCAAGCATTATAGCAAATCCTAATTTTGAAAGAGCTGATACTGAACGGCGCACTTTAATTGATGTAAACATGATACTAATAGGTTTTTTTGATAGTGTTTTTAATTACTGACTTAACGGAGCGAGGAGAATCTTGGTTTCAATATTTTGAAAAATATTCAGAATAAGTTAAATAAATATTTATCATATAAAAAATTATAAACTGTTAATGATGAATATTATTCAATATTCGGAATTTAATATGGTTTCTGATAAAATCAGGATGTCCGTATATGGTGTAAAGATGAAAACCCAAAAGAATAGGGAATCAGGGTTTTTGAGGTGTGATTTCGGATTAGGATTTCGGATTTTTGATAGGTCAAACTATCTATAAGCTAATTGACGTAGAAGCAATCAGTTTTCTTCAATCCTCATCCTCAAAAAGATTGACTGGCTCAAAAATGGTCAAACTCAGACCGTGCTCTAGATCGAAATTTAGCATCACGTCGTCCAGGTCATCATAGGCAGGGAAGTTCCAAAAGCGACCCTCCCAATTGTCTTGTTCCAGCTCCTCATACTCCCGGTAGGCGAGATGAAGCATTCGTTTTCTGTCCGCGCCCAGGATTTCTGACAATTTCTCCAGCAAATCTTCCAGCAGTGAAAGATGCGTCAATCGAAAATCCGGAGCCTCAAAGACGATATTTTTGTTGAATTCGTGCTCATGGGCAATGATTCTGATCTTGGAGAAAAGGCCACAAAGTGGTTCTTTCAATGTTTTCTCAAAATAGTATCGGGGAAATTGGGACCAATTGGGGACAGAGACCTCCGTAGGGAGATAGTCCGAGCCAGGATAATCATTGAAAGAAATACCGATCAGGTTCTCAAGTTTTTCGCGCTGTGTCATAAAAAAATCAATCAAATATTACTTTAAGGTAAGGATTTTCGGTTGAAAGATTGGCTGATAGGATTACCCTTCACGTCCTCTAGCGGATTGACTCTATGAAATCATAACCTGCTAATGGCTAAATTCTTACCTTCAACTATTTTTTTCAATTCAAGCTTGTACAATCAAAACTATTTTCTACTTTAGAAAACAATAAATTTTTAATCCTTTAATTTTTACCTTATGGCAACAGAGAATCGAATCTCTATCCAAATCCCGCCTGCTGATTTGCAAATTGTTCGGGATGCATTAAAACTTATCAGAAAGACTTTAGAGCGCTATCTGATTTCGCTGACTCCCGAGCAGCGAAAGCGATTGGCCAAAATGTCCGATGGTATCGAACCTTTCGTTTCGAAAGTGTTGGATTTTTCAGAGTCAGATACGGAATTCAACCCACCCTTTATGGATGTGGATGAACTGAGGAAAGACCTGGAAGTGTACATGCAGTTGTATCCGCTTTACATCGCGGCCAAACAGCTTGCAAATGAACTCAGTGATACCTCGATGCTGGCTGGATCTGAAGCCTACGTCGCATCCCTGAGCTATTACAACTCAGTGAAGATGGGCTCAAAAATGAACGTCAACGGAGCAAAAGCCATCTTTGACACGCTGAGTAAGAGGTTTGAGAAGAGCTCATCTTCTTCTGAAGAGCCTAAGTGAGAGAATAGTGGCCTGATTTAAAACCGGAATATACCCTCCGAAACTTAACTGCAGTGCAGCTGCTATCCGAAAGGAAAAGTGGCTGCACTTTTTTCATGCCTGATCACCCCACCCCAAACATGCAACGGTGCGTCTTTGATACGGATCGATGGGTATAAAACATGAAACGATGGTATCCATCCGACGAACCCATATTTGAATTTAAGAGGTTTTAGGTAAGTCGGTATTCTTTCCAGTTGGAAGGGAGGAGCTGG
>JBILPR010000332.1:0-4727 GCA_044373795.1 Algoriphagus sp.
ATAGGTCAAAATGGAAGCAATACTGGCATCATCCATTGTGGAGTGGGCCGGCATCACAGGAAGGATTTGCGGAGCGTCGTATTTTTTTCCGGCTACTTCTATCGGGCCTTCTAATCCATGCAAAAGGATCAGGACAAGCCGTTTTTCATCTCCGGTCACCCATTCCGATCCAGCCAACGGCGGTCCCATCCGGGTAGCTCCGGCACCATTGGAACCATGGCAACCTGCGCAGGTAGTGAGGTATTTCTGTCTTCCCTCAGCAAACTGCTTCATGGATTTTTCATCCAAAACTCCATCGGAAGCTTCAAACGGCACTGGTTTATAACCCGGCCAGGAAAACATCCTTTTCAGCATTTCGAGGCGGTTTTTATCCAGCGGAAGATCTGTTCTTTTGAAGATGACAGGTTCAAATTTTAACACAATCTGACCTTTTGGTGAAGGGTTCGCAGCCTGAATCGCCATCCCTGTCAGGATTACTTTCCCTTTCCAGTCAAGCTCTCCTGTCTTGGAATTTGCAATGGCCAGCAATCCTATCATTTCGTCAGCCGATCCTTTTTTCACGATTGCAGTGGTAAGCATTTCTAGGAAAATCTCACGGGCAGGATCGGGAGTTTTCCAATCCATCGAAGCCCAATTACGCTCCATAAAGGTAAATTCCTGGTCTCCCAAACTGCTCATTGCAGCGTCCCGGATCAATGCTTGTGTTCCGTGTTTTTGAATTACTTTGGTGAGGATGTCATGCGAAGCCTCCGGTGAAAGCATATATGCGCTCAGGGCAAGTTGCAGGGCAAGTTCCTCTGAGGCATTTGGCGCCAGATCCTTCATGACTTTTTCCACTTGAACTCTCAGATTAGGATTTTCAGTGACTGGCTTCTCCAAAATCCGCAAGGCCGTTATCTGGATTAAGGGAGTTTTCACAGGCAAAAGCGACACTAATACATGCGGATTCACCGCATTCAACCCCTCCAACGTCCAAAGCGCGTGGAAAGCGCCGAGTTCATTTTTTTCACTTTTTGCCAACTCTTCCAGAGCAGGAACGACACTTAAATCTCCCCGCTCCACGAGTAGGCGCTGGGCCATGTCCCGATACCAACCGTCAGAATGGGATAGAAAGCCGACCAGTTCCTCCTTGGTGGCTTTTGATAATTTTGGCGTCTCGGACGGATCCCAATCTTCGGGAACCACGCGCCAGATTCTGCCCAGATGAACAGCTTTATCCAACCCTCTTTTCTCAGTTTGCTCCTTCAAATAGGGAGTCATGTAGGAATCGTGCTGCACTATCCCGTGATACATGTCTACTATGTATAAACCTCCATCCGGCCCGACAGTCCCATGCACCGGACGGAATCGCTCATCGGTAGATGCGAAAAATTCGGTTCCCGGATTTGGGTCGTGAGCTTCAAGCAGCGCTCCGTTTTGGGTAACCACATTTCGCTTGATCAGATTTCCGGCATTTTCCATCACAAAGACATTCCCATAATATTCCTCCGGAAAAAGCTTGCTGCGATAAACAATTGGCGAACATGCCGAGGTGAACTCCAGCAATCTTCCTGCAGAATCCAGCGTTCCGGGAATGTACCCGCGGTTTACGGCAAGATTTGGGCGAATCGGGAAAACTTTCCGGTCGATGGTCAAACCATGATCGATACCGGTGGAAGGTGTATGATTGGGGTTTCTGGAAAGATAATTCGCAGGAACGAGGTCACCGTGAAGCTGCGACCAGTTGTAATTGTAAATCAGCCGACCTTGATCATCCTGGGAGATTCCAAACTGACCCCGGGCTTCGGTACTGTCACGGATCCATTCCCCATTCTGATTTCGGTACCTCAATCTTGACTTGGCGCTGTAATACCAATTGTCCACATTTCTGACAAACCCATTGTCTGAATGCTCGGGAATTCCATTCGCAGAATAGGTCGAATCGAGCAGCACTTTCGAGTCTGCCTTGAGGTCTCCGTCCAAGTCTTGAGTGACCCAAAGCGAATTATTTTCGGCAATGAGCGCTCCACCTTTGATGAAACCCAATGCTCGGGGCATGATCAGGCTATCCAGATAAATAGTGCTTTTGTCCATTTCTCCATCGCCATTTTCATCTTCCAAAATGGAAATCCTGCCAATCGGCTTATCCTCTTCGCTGCCTTGGATATCGGACATGTAGCCCCGCATCTCCACCACCCAGAGGCGTCCATCTTCATCAAACTGAATGAGAATCGGATCCTCAATCATGGGTTCGGAAGCAACAAGCTGAACTTTAAAACCCGGTTCGATCTGAAAAGTCGCAAGTTCCTCCAAAGCGGTGCGGGCAGGACTATCCGGGGTAGGAGGCGTAGGCCCTGGTTTTTTGCAGGAAAACAAGGATAAAAATACCAGGGCGAGTGGCAGGGAATAAATGCGACGCATGAATAAAACGGGTTTCTTGGGCTTTGTAGCCCTCAATCAGAAAGGCCTTTAACACTTCTGAAGTGGGCTTGTTGGGTGCATACAATTTGAAACTTATTCAGTTATTTCACAAGCCTGTTTTACAACAGCGGTTGAATTTAGTCAGGCAAAAAGTTCTTCAAACCGGTTTGCCTTTTTCTACCTTTCAGGTATTACTCACTTTTGAAATTCCCCCATGATTAAAAACCTTTTGCTCGTCGCCCTGATCACTCTCTTTTCAGCCTATGTTTTCAAAAAAGAAGTGCTCGATTCCGTTGCTCCTGAATCCATCACATTGATCGAATCGGGCATTTCCTGGAACGGTGATTCGCTTCCAAATTATCCTCTCGGAAAGCCAAAAATCTCCATCCTGAAAATCACCATTCCCGCACATTCCGAACTCCCCCTACACTTTCATCCGACCATCAATGCGGGAATCCTTCTCACCGGAGAACTGGACGTGATCGATGAGCATGGAAATCTGTTGAAAATGAAAGCAGGCGATCCGCTTATCGAGGTGGTTAATACGATTCATACCGGCAAAAATACAGGAGATGTACCGGCAGAAATCGTGGTCTTCTACGCAGGAACTGAGGGAGTGAAAATCACGGAGATAGTAAAGTGATCTTATTGAAATAAACTATTCAGATTATCCTAAATTCTGCCAGGAAGCGAATTTTCTTTAAGTAACGGGTTGGAAGACCGATGACCGAAAACCGAAGAAATCCAAAATCAAACGTTCTTCTGGATTTTCAATCGTTTTAACAAACTAGTGGCAAGATTGAGGATATACATATAATTATTCAGATTATTCGCTTTTGGTTTCACTTTTTTGCCAACGTAAGTGTCATCACTCACGTTCTTTAATAATACCGGAGTGGTGACACTTCCGGCGGCGTAAGAAATGAAGCTATTCTTTAACTAGTAACTTTTGAAAAGCCTGAGTTCTGATATGTTTTCAAATAGAAAAATGGACTATTGCTGGAGGTTCAAATAATCATATTTACTGGAAATCAGAAAATCTCCCCTGATTTCCAGCCCAAAAAAATTCCAATACCTGAAATCATAAGACTCCGGATATTGGAATTGAGAATTTACCGTTCGGGCGATTCTCGTATTTGAAAGGTTAATAAACCAATAAAAAAATCAAATTTTTAATGAGCCTTCTTCGGAATCATCCGTGCTTGTTCCCGTGACTACTCCTATCAGTAGCTTTATTCCTGCAATAGTATTCCCATGCTCATTGTCCCAATAATAGCCTGATTCGGTTTTGAACCGGATCACCGAAATTCTAGGATCGTCCTTACCTTCTTTAAACCAGGACTTGGCCATTGGATCCCAAAGTTCTTTAATCAGATTCTTGTCGTCGCTGATCGTCGCTTTGCCTTTCAGTTCCAAAAAGTCAGAATGCGGAGAACCCTGAAAGTACAAAGTCACTTCTGAATCCTGGGTGATTTCCATATTCTTGATGCTGTCTTTAGGGCTCAAAAACCACAAGTCTCCATTTACATCAGACTTCTGGACGCTCATCGGACTGCTGTTGATTTTATTCATCAAGGTTGAAGTGCAAAAAAAGCATGAACCGGACTTATCAATCAGGTTTCGCATTTTTTCGATCGCTTCTTCGCCCATTAAGTTGATATGATTTCCTTCTTTTTGCGTGCTTGTGATAGAATTCATCTTGAGTTTTTATTAGCTGTTTTTAAAAGGGGGGATGAAAAACTGTGGTTAAAGTTTTTCTTTTTGATTGGGTAATCCCGAGATCAAAAACCTTCTTCCCAAACGATTTAGGATCTTTCTTACACTGAACCTGCAAAGGCACTGCCACCGGATTTCAATTCGAATCTTTTAATTGTTTGATCCAAAGTTTCCTTCCTGACTTATTGTGAAATCCTTGTCCTCAGGGCTCGCTCCTGAGCTTTTCAGCAAGATTTATTAAATATCCCGAAGGTTGTCCTTTTGAAATAATGTCTCAATCCATCAATGCGGCACGTTAACATTTTCCTTTAGTTGGGGATATTTTTCCCTTTTTTAAGTTCAAAAACAACCAAACCGGACTCCATCCCGAAAACCCTGATTTGAATTCAAATGAGGCATCAAGTCTGGCACTTTTGATACTTTCACGCTCAATCCCCAAAAACCGAATCTGAACACTGATCACGGAAACAAAGCCTTACCTTTGGCCAAAACAGTCTCGCATGAACTTTTCCGATTTAGGCCTTTCCGCACCTCTCCTTTCCGCCGTTGAAAAGGCAAAATATGAAAGCCCCTACCCGATTCAGGTAGAAGCAATTCCTGCAGTGCTTCAG
>JBILPR010000068.1:0-15774 GCA_044373795.1 Algoriphagus sp.
AGTGCCTTCGAGCGAGGCGCGGACATTCTCGATGTCGTTGAGACTATGCTCGAAGATATGCCCGAGGATATTGGTATCGACCTCGGATTGGAAGTCGTACTCGGTGAGTTTGGAGACGTGCTTTTTGAGCAGCGCATCGGAGATCTTCAGACTGTCGAGCAGGGGATCTTCCGCGAAAAGCCCTCCGTTGTAAGCATGGATTTCAGCTTTGCCGGGTTGCACCCGACCGCTGTTCATGTAGCCGAAGTATTTCTTGAATCGGTCATACAGCGGACGGTACTCGTCCATCTCGGACAGCCGGTCCCATTGCTTGACGATCTCGGAGATGGAATTGGGCGGAAGTAGTCCTTTGTCCTCGGCAAAGAAGATAAAGAGGAATCGATCGAGGAGCTTTTGACTTTTCTTGTAGAGCAGGAGTTCGTCGTTTCCGGGATTGTTGCGGACCATGTCCTGCCAGAGTTCCTCCTTAAATGCCGAATAGTCCGCGTAGAGTTTCTTGGTGACGAGTTCCTCTGCGAGCAGAGATTCTTCCTTGATCTTGAGGGGAATCCCTTTGAGGAGGTTGTCCTTGTGCAGGAAAAGCCAGAAGAGTTTGAATTCGACAAAGGACATCGAGAGGATCGAAAACTCCTGATGATCGACCGCATTGTGAATGTAGAATCGGAGCTTTTCGAAGTTGCTCGTGATCACATAGACGCACTCGGGCTGATTGTTTTTGTAATTGAAGGCCTGATCGCGGATTTTCTCCAGGTCTTTGGTATCGGTTCCTTTCAGCTCGATCACGGCGATAGCTTTCCCGTCTTTGAGTATGGCCCCGTCTGTTTTCTTAGAGTCTTTGATGTTTTTGAGTTCCGTAGTCAGGTTAAAATCCGGCTCAGGATTGATCGTGTAGCCCAGGATTTTGACAAAAAGCTCCCGAAGAAATCCCTCCTGAAACTGTTCTTCTTTGGAGTTGCGGATATTTTCCCGGATGATGGGATTGTGGAAGTAAGTTAAGTAGGTACCGTAAGCCGCATGAACTTGGGAATGATCCTGCGTAGCGAGGTATTTGTTGACGACTGAATTCTGGAAAAGTGACATGCAGGAAAGGGTGATGATATAATTTGAAGAAGTGAGTGGCGACACTCACTTCGGCGGAAAAAAGATTTGGCTTAAAGATATAATTAAACCTGAAAACGAAACCTCCACTGGTAAGAAAGGAAGAAAAAGAAGGTGGATTTGGAGAAAGAGTTCGGCCCGCGTCGGCGTCGTGTGAATGATTGGGGAAATGCCCCAATGAATATTTGCGGTACGACAATCATGGAACGTAAGTCCCAGTGAACGAAGTGAAATCGGAAGGCTTGAACTTGTTTGGGAATTACAAATTCTAATGGATAATAGAGCGTAATTACAAATTACGCTCAGGCTGCCATTCATTCTTCACCCAGTAGGGGTCTCACCTCAAAACAGTCTTTTTTTCCTTCGTGGAAAATTTTCAATAAAAAAAGGAAGCCAGGGCTTCCTATTTTTATAAATGTCTCTTGATTTTTAGCCGGTAAAATCTGTAAGAGGATCTTCAAGTTCTCCCTCCCATTTAGCAACTGCAGTAGTTGCCAAGCCATTTCCAATTACATTGGTAGCACTTCTGAACATGTCGCAGAAGTGGTCGATAGGCAATATCAATGCAATGCCTTCTACAGGAATCCCAAACATTCCGCAGGTAGCCGCAACCACAACCAAACTGGCTCTTGGTACACCGGCAACTCCTTTGCTGCTTAGCATCAATACAAGCAACATGGTCAATTGTGTGCCCAAATCCAGCTCTATACCATACACCTGAGCGATGAAAATGCTCGCGAAAGTCATGTACATCATACTTCCATCCAGGTTGAAAGAATAGCCCAAAGGCAGAATGAAGGAAACGATATTATCCTTGCAGCCAAATTTCTTCAGTTCTTCGGTTAGTTTAGGGAAAACAGCTTCCGAACTTGTTGTGCTGAATGCGATGACCATTGGCGCTGAAAGTGCCTTCAAAAGTGGAATGAGTCGCTTGCCCAAAAAGATATAGCCTACCACCAACAGCACCACCCAAAGCACTGCGATACCGGCCAGGAAAGCCCCGAAGTATTTGGCATAAGTTAATAAGATATCTAATCCTCTTGTTGCGATTACTGCTGAGATTGCTCCGAATACACCCAATGGAGCAGTCAACATCACATAGCCAACCATTTTGAGGACAACATGTGCTATCACATCCAACGCTTTGATCACAGGAGCGCCTTTTTCTCCCATTGCCGCGAGACCTATTCCAAAAAAGATTGAAAAGACTACCAGCTGAAGAATTTCATTGGTAGCCATGGCTTCAAATACACTTTTGGGAACAATGTGCTCCACGAAGTTTTGCATTGAAAAGCTTTTGGTTTTACCGGTCACATCCTCAACTCCTGAAACATCGGCTATACTCAGGTTCATCCCCACTCCCGGCTCGAAATAATTCACCATGACCAGACCGATCAAAAGGGAAATCAAAGAAGCACTGAAAAACCAAATCATGGCTTTACCGCCGACCCTGCCTACTGCATTGAGATCTCCAAGTTTGGCAATGCCCACTACCAGCGTGCTGAACACGAGAGGGGCAATGATCATTTGAACCAAGCGGATGAAAATTGTGGCCAACAGCTTGATATTTGTGCTGTAAGATTCTATGAGTCCGGGGTCTCCGCTTTTGTTGATGAAAACTCCAACTACAATACCTAGCACCATGGCCCCGATGATGTAGTAAGTAAGACGATTTTTATTCATTAGAATTGTGGGTGATCAAAATCCAGCCCGTAAAGTAATGTAAATGCGGGAAATCATTTCCATTTCCTGCTTAGAAGAATTCTTCTCGCTGATCCGCTTAGGATAAATTATTTGGAAGAGAAAGGAAAGAGGCTAAGATCCAATGCATAGAATTAAATTTGTATTCTGTTTTATTTGGAAAAAGAACCAAAAAAAGGAGTTACTCTGGCCTCAATTTTTTCCGATTCCTTTGCTTTTTATGGGTTGGTGATCAGTAATTCAAATAAAGTGAATTGATAAAAATCTAATGAGGAACGGCTTTCTGATTTTTTCGGTCAGTATTTATACCGAATCTTGAGAATTTTGGGCTGATTGACGGAATTTTACCTTGTCTTTGAACCTGAACTCTCCTTCTTTCGGAACAACCTATCATGGTAACTATCAAAATTGTAAATCTTGGCGACGGTGATTCGTTTTGCCAATGCACTGCAGAAAAGGGCTGCGAGCTAAGCCCCCGCAATTGGCCCTGCCCAGTAAATCCACAATCCCAGCCATACTACACCAAAGATCATAGCCGGGCGAAAACTGCGGGCAGGATTCGTGCTCGTTCCCGAAATCACTGCTTCAAAGGGTACCATAATGGAATTCGGGATCGCAAAATTACCGGAGTGAATGGCCAGATTTCTCTGAATCCTTTCTGATTATACTTTTGAAGTCTATTGAGAAGATAATTTTTTCGAAAATCTAAAGATCACTTCCTTCTTTGGAGATGTTCAAAGACTATCAAAAACAAAACAGCCTTATTTCGCTATTCCTTTGATTTTTTTCACTTCAAAAGCATGATATTTCCATGGTTCCAGATCCAGATATAGGCCTGCCGACCTGAGATCATTGCCATCACGATCATAGCAAGCTTCACTCAAAGTATCCTTAAGTCTCCATTGTCCCCCGGAATGATTGGTAAATGGCAGACGAAGATAGCACTGGGATTTATAGGGACTATAGTTCACTATAACGACCATTCGGTCATCTCCCGATGCTTGCCAGGTAAAGACAATGAATGAATCCCAGGTTCCATTTCCTTCCCAGGCAGGGTCACATGGAAGAGTGCCCCATTTACCATTTCGAAGAATAGGACTTTTCAATAAACCGAGTAAGGACTCATAAAAAGATTGAATTTCTGCATTGATTGGCTCACGAGGACCGCGAATCAAATGAGGGGATATTCTCTTGGTTTTTCCCTCCAATTGTCCCTGATGGAAAAACCGTAAACCCGGCGACAAGAAAGTAACAATAGCCGCAGCCTTGTGATTACCTATTTCAAAAAAAGTTGAAGCAGCTCTTCGCTCATCATGATTTTCAAGGAATCTTGCGAGCTTATTCTGGTAGGCAAGTTCAGCATTCAGGTGCCCCCGAATATCCTTAACATAACTATCCAGAAGACGATCATACAGGCGACTGTCATAGGTGTAATTAAAACCTTGTTGCTGGAGTGTCCATTCCAAATTCCAGTACACTTCAGCCATGAAGCAAAAATCAGGAAGACTTTCCCGAACAGCATTCGTTGCACCCGGCCAAAAGGACTCTACTCTTCGACCCCAGGTTTTTTCAAAAACCTCCGGTAAAATCAGCATCGCCATGTTACAACGCATACCATCACATTGAAGGGAAATACGCAGGAGCTCTTTTTTCATAGCTTCCACAGTAGCAGGATTGCTATAATCAAGTTGCACTGTATCCGGCCAACCCTCAAAAAATGGATCCCGACCATGCGCCAGAATCAATTCTTTGTTTCCGTTTTTTACTTGAAAATAATTCTTGGGATATCGCTCGATGTCAGTTTCGGTACCAGAAACAAAAAAGTCTGGATGCTTGGTCACCCAATGATGATCAAGTCCTATATGATTGGGGACAAAATCAAGCATGAGTTTAAGGCCATGCTTTGTTAATCTTTTTCTAAGCCTTTTCAAAGCAGCGTCACCTCCGAGGGTTGAATCAACACGGTAACTGGCGATAGCAAATCCGGAACCTCCAATATCCTCCTCTTTTAAGTCAGGAAGTGTTTTTTCAAATTCATGACGCCATTCCGGATTTTCACGAGAAACCTTCTGACTCTTCTCGCCCGTTTGCCAGACGCTCAGGAACCAAACCCAGTCAAAGCCTAAACCAGCAAGACGGATCAACTCGGTTTCAGGGATGTCATCAAGAGTTGCCGGTCGTCCGAGTTCTTCGGATAGCTCTGTGAGCCAAACCCGGGTATTGATTTCATATAAGGATGGATATTTCGGATGTGTCATGATGATTAGTTGATGTATCACCGAATCATGTTTAAAAAATTCAGGATGAGTTATTATGCAAAACTTTTTTTCTTCGAGTATTCTTTTTCCACATTGATGAAGCCTGTTTAACCGCTCCTTCAAGAAAGGTCTCTGCATCCACCAAACCATAAATCTGAATAGCCTATGCTATTACTCCGGCACCGTTGGCGCCATGGAAGTTTTTTCACGGGATTCTCCTCCGATGATGCGCTAATTCTCTTTACAGAGAAAGAAAACGATTAAATTTAAAAATAATTAAAATGCGGAAAAATGACTTTCATCATATAAAAAATGAATGTTTATTATTTTATCTTGAATTTATTAAAATTTCATTGAACAGACTTTTTAAAAAATTCATCAATCCATCCCTGTTAAAGTTATTCCAGGATGCATCGGATTGAGTAAATGGACAAAGAATTGCCTTATATAAACAAAATGCTTTCTGAAAGAAACTACATTAATCTAATAAAGGCTGGAATTAAATTGATCAATTTCCCTGGATAGTACTTCAGCTTTTCCATTACTTCTATTGCTAAAAGTTGAATCCGAATCGGACTATCGGTCCTGAAGTTTTTACATCATACTTAAATCGATCAGCTCCCGATCCACTGAAGTAATCTATGCTCAGCGACCGATACCCGGCAGTTGCCTGAAAGAGTTTTGAAAAACGGTATCCGCCCAATGCCTGGACTTGATAGGTTACATCCGAACCTAATCCAAATCCACCGTAGTCAGCCTTAAATTCCAAA
Organism: Algoriphagus sp.; assembly: GCA_044373795.1. Classification (GTDB taxonomy): domain Bacteria; phylum Bacteroidota; class Bacteroidia; order Cytophagales; family Cyclobacteriaceae; genus Algoriphagus. Next base: position 5,828 of record JBILPR010000068.1, read on the forward strand.
ATCCATTTTTCTGAATCAGGAAGTTGTGCACGAAATAATACAACCGGATCCACCCATGACTCCGTCAGATCTGCCTGTTGAGTAGTTGACTCACCTCCGGTCCCAATTCCTGCTCTGCTCACGGACATATCACCTGCAAGCGAAACTACTCGTCCTCCGATACCCAATTCCAGCCAGGGTTGAATCTGATACAGACCCTCCATTGCGAATATCGTCTCTTCAAAAGTGACTTCCCCACCCGTTATATTATTGTTAGGTTCAATTCCCTGGTAAAGTTTCATGTAGACAAAGTCGGCAGTAATTGCCCACTTACCATTATTTGCCTCGCCATAGATCATAAATGCTGACTTCAGACTTCCAAAAATATCTTCCGCGCTGACATCTAGTTTCCCATCTGGAAGCAAACTAATGCCAACTGTTCCTTTCATAGTAGGAAACATTAGATAGGGTTCGACAAGGAAATTCCATTCGCTTTTTTTATCAGATGAATCCTGAGCAAAGGCGGGAAAAATGGCCAGAATAGCCGCTGAAAGCAGCAGAAATGTTTTTTTCATCGGTTTATAGTTTTAAACAGTAGGTTGAAGTTTAAAGAAATAAGTAAAATCGTTAAAAATATCAATTAAGCATAAGATTCAAATTCGAATTATTGCTTGCTATTTGCCAATTGCGCGAGATTACAACCACAGTCAATAATCCATTCTATACATTTTCACACCTCCACTAGTTTACTTCGATTGGTTAGAGACGAGTATAGAAAAGTGAGTTATAAAATGGCAAATTTTTAATCTGATAATTCCCTTCAAAGATCAAAAAATGTTTCAACATTTACATGCATATTTTTGCGTTATTGTAGAAAAAAAATATGATTAATGTCATGTCGGTTTGAGGTTTTTTTTAATTTTAAAATAGTTTTAGAATTTTTTCCGGTAAATCAAAAATGAACTTACATTTTTCCGATAAGTGCCCTCAGATCAAAATCAAGAGTGCAATGGACGTATATTTAAATTTTTCGAAACTTGTTTTTTAAGAAATAGAACGTATAAATATTTTCTTCAAACCTGAACTTCGTGACTTTCTAATAGAAAAATCGGTATCAGGAAAACCTTTCTTTGAATTTTCACTTTTGATGGAAATTTTTTTATAAATTATTATAGTTATGATTGATGAACTAAGTCGTAGGCAAATAAAACTTGCAACATCTTTAAGGCTTTCTAAAAGACTTATTGAGAGGAATGTCGGCTATTAGAAGTTAGATCAAATCAATACATAAAATATTACGTAATGAAAAATACAATAAAAGAATTCGAATTTTCAATCATTAAGGGCGGTTTGATGGATCGCTTTTTGGCCTTATTGAAGGTGACAAGGACCAATGAAAATTCAACTCTTCGTAAGATTGGTTTTTTTATATCGATAACATGGATACCTCTTTTTGCCTTAGCTGCTTTTGAAGGCCTGTTGTGGACAGATGCTGTTGAAATGCCTTTTTTAAAAGAGTTTGCTACTCATATCCGATTGTTGGTTGCCATTCCCTTGCTTATAGCGGCAGAGGTCATTGTAGATCAGCGGGTGAAACTTTCCTTAAGTCAGTTTAATCGTTCGGGTTTGCTAACCGAAGAAGCCAAAGTGAAATTTGAACTTGCCAAATTAAAAGCTGACCAAATGAGTGAATCAATCTGGGCTGAAAGTGTAATTCTCATTTTAGTTTTGGCCAATCTCATTCTTCGTGCCTCTTCCAATACTATCGAGCTCACTACCTGGATATTCCCCGAAAATAGCAATTCCACCGCACTTTCTTTGGCGGGCTACTGGGCGGCTTTTGTCAGTTTCCCGCTTTTTCAGTTTCTCCTTCTTAGGTGGATATGGAGATGGGTGATCTGGCAGCGACTTTTATCCTTAATCTCAAAGGTTGGACTACGCATTATTCCTCAACATCCCGACAAATCAGGTGGATTGGGCTTTTTGGGGGAATCTCCGCTTCCGTTTAGCATTTTTACCTTTACACTCAGCATCGTTTTTTCAGCTATTCTTGCGGAGCGAGTTCTATTTCAAGAGTTCAAGTTAGAAGAGCATTATCCCTTGATCGGGGTGTTTATATTGCTGTGTGTATTGATAAATGTCGTGCCTTTGCTCACTTTTATGTCCCCGATGAGTAAGGCACGCATCAAAGGAATCAATGATTTTCATGCATTGGTTGCTCATCATCACCTGAGTTTTGAAGAAAAGTGGATAAAAAATCAGGTAAATCAAAGTGAAGATATCCTTGGCAGTCCGGATGTTTCTTCTGCAGGAGATTTTTCAATGGTGTATGAATCAGTAAAAAACATGACTGTTTTTCCTTTCAATATTAAGACTATGGTGATTACTGTGGTGATGTCACTTTTACCCCTCCTGGTGGTTTTTGCCCTTCAAATGCCCGTGGCAGATATCTTACAAATGCTCATGGGGATTTTGCTGTAAAATATGTGAAGTACTTTTTTCCGCTTCAACCTTTACCTTTTCAAAAATTTAGAATTCGGTTGACAGGGATATAAAAATCTGGTGTTTTTTGAAGGCCCTCAAAGTCTGTCTTTTCTTGAAAATTGGAAAGAATGTCTAGATTACAAAAAAAATTAAACTCAGCACCAAAACTATAAATTAGGAGCGTGCTTAACAAATAAAAGGCCTTCTGGGACCCCAAAAGGCCTTTTTGATTTATAATACTTTGTTTTTAGAATATATATCCTTTAATTTTTCCCCCCTTAGCTGAGTAAAAAATTATTCTCCTCCCAGTCTTCTCATCCCTTCAACAAGCGGATGCCAACCATAGAGGAGGGTCATGCGGAATCCGTCCATTTTCAAATCTGTAGATGCCTTGTCGTTGATGGTAGAATTGTAGGAAAGGTTAAGCTGCATGTTTTCGTTAATTTGGTAACCCACTGTGCCTCCAAGTCCCAGATTACTGAGCGCATTTCCTTCTACTCCGTCAATAGTTGCCGCCCCTCCGGACATAGAAATCAGGTCTATTGATCCCCAAAGCCGCTCCATAAAATCCCGGGTCAGGTGTGCTTCTAGCTGAAACATCGGTTCGGTACTCATGGTCTTGCCGACAAAGTCAGTATTATCGGAGAATAACCAGACAGCTGGCACAAACTCGAGGGTGGTTCGTTTTCCGGGAACCCAAGTTCCTAATTGCCATACAACGGGTGCCCCGATTCGGCCATACCATCGGTTCTGGCCAATATTAATAGGAATGGTGTTGTCATAATTTCCCAGCGGAAAAGCGAGACTTCCCATCAAATCCACTGAAAATTTAGGCTCATATCGGAGTACATCCGGAATATTCATAATAGCCTTGGGACCGATCAGGTTCATACTAAACTGAACCATCGGATCTCCGAAGCCTCTGGAAGTTGCACTAAAATCCCGGCCGTCAAGTGAGGCTTCTCCTGAAATTCTTCCCATGGGAACAATTACCGAGAGCATAGCCGAACGTTTACCGACCGGAAACATTTTTGCAAAGCCAGCCATACTCATGCTTGCCGAAAAATTAGATCCGGGAACCACATTATGGGAAGGATCCAATGGGTTGGCATTGCCCCCAATTGAGTTGAAGATTATCGGAATGGCGTTGGTTCCCATCAAACCCTTCCAGTAAAAACGGGCACCGTCTCCCTGTGCCATAGAGGAAATGGATACACCAAGCATGGCTATCACCAGTGCTATCGAAAAATTACCTGCTCGCATGCTGATAAACTTTATATAGTGGTTCATGATTAGTTCTTCTTTACTTCTTTAGGTTCGGCCATCATGTCTTTAGGCGGCATAAATTGTCTGATATTGATCAGCGGAGGATAGCCTTCCTGAACAGGGAATCTTTGAGGTAATTGATCTTCGAGTGCTTCAAAAGGACCGCGGTTAGGAAGTATCACATTATTTTCCTTCGAATACTTGTCCCAAAGTATCAGCATTTCTTTTAGCTTATCAGGGTTTTGGGCCGCTAAATCATTGCGTTCGGCAGGGTCTTGTGTGAGGTTAAACAATTCCCAATCCGACTTACCAATTGGTTTGATTTCCCAGCGTATTTTCCAGTTACCTTGTCTTACAGCTCGGTTGCCGAATACTTCCCAAGCGATGTAATCCTTATCCGTTCGTGGAGAAGCAGCTTGCCCATTCAGTACTGGAAGCCAAGATTTACCATTTAATTTGGGTTGGGCCTTGCCGTTAAAGTTCTCTGGATAGTTTCCACCGGCTACTTCAAGCAAGGTCGGCATAATGTCGGCCACGAACATGGTGCCATGGTTGATGCCGCCCTTTGGTAGTTTGTTGATCGGACCACTTACTATCAATGCATTTCTTATGCCGCCCTCTGCCATCCAGCCTTTGTACTGACTGAAGGGAGTCATTGAAACTTGCGCCCAGCCTGCACCATAGCCTACGTAGGAATTCGGTTCTCCCCATGCATTCGGATGGTTGTTGGACCATTTGGATGCAAAAAACAGGTAATTGAGTGTGCCGGGTGTGCCACCTATCATGGCGCCCAGGTCTGTACCTTCCGCGCCGTTGTCACCAAATACGATAAAGATGGTGTTTTCATACTCTCCGATTTTCTTCAAGTGATCCACCAGTCTTCCGATATGATGATCCAGGTTTTCAACTAACCCTGCATAGAGCTCCATTTTCTTCCCAACCACGGCCCTGGAAGCTGGTGCCAGAACGGAATAATCAGGAACATACCACATCCGCTCAGCGAGTTGGGTGTTTTCCGGAATGATGCCGAGCTCTTTTTGCTTCTTCAGTCTTTGTAGTCTGACCATATCCCAACCTTTGTCATACTCACCCACATGTCGGTTTCTCCAATCTTTGGGGAGGTGGTATGGATCGTGTGGCGCCTGATGCGACACATATGCGAAGAAGGGTTTGTCATCTTTTCTACCCTCATCGATGAAACTGATGAGCTTATCGGTATAGGTCTCAGTCGCATAATAATCTTTAGGAAGTTTGGTCAGGTATTTTCCATCTTCTGTAAACACCGAAGTATGATTAAGAGCTGTCATATTGGTCATGTCCCAATAGCTTCCCATTCCGTCCAGCAAAGTGAAATCTCGTTCAAAGCCACGAGCGGCCGGAATCTTATCAGGAGCTTTACCCAAGTGCCACTTGCCTACCATGTAAGTGTGGTAGCCTGCATCTTTCAACACTTGAGGCAAGGTTACCAGACTGGTGCTCAGATGTCCTTCGTACCCTTCTTTGCCCATCTGATTGGGTGCGGTCCACTCATCCATGGCTCCCAAACCATTGATGTGTGTATCATGCCCCGATAAAAACGTTGCCCTAGTAGGGGAGCAACTGGCGTGGGTATAGAAATTTGTGAAGCGGGTACCATTCATAGCCAACGCATCCATATTAGGGGTTTTGATTTCACCGCCAAACATTCCCATATCAGAGTAGCCCATGTCATCCGCAAGAATGATAACGATATTGGGCCTTTTCTCTTTCGTTTGAGCTATGGAAGAAAGACTATTAACCATTATCAAAAACATCAATGCAGAACCAAGTAAAATATTTCTTTTCATACCCATTTTTGTGTTTTGAACTAAATCACTTTTTTATTTTAAAAAATCAATTATCAGTAGGTTTTTACTCTCAAAGAAGTATTAAAGTTATCACTTTATAAAAATGAATCAAGTCGGGTAATTATGATTTATATCATGTTTCCATGATCCATTCTATCTCATTACGGATTAAAAAATCAATCTTTTAAGGACGATTTATTTTAGTAGTTTTTTTTAAGTAATGAGTTTTGAATTTATTCAATGACGTTGAATTAAGTCAACTCAAAACCTAAAACCAGGGCTTGAGGATGCTGTGTTGACTATACCATCCCTATAAAAGCTGTTTGACATCCACAGGATGTTCGTACTCCGCAGTTAAGAAGATTTTTTCATTGAAGAAATAGGAAGCTCTTATACCACCACCTGTAGTGAAACCGCTGCCTATATTTGATATAATTATCAGCGCAGTGGTTCTTTCAAGTTTAGAAAACTGCCATCCAATCGCCCCTTTTAAAAACCCTTTGAGTTTTTCACTTCCAAACAAATATTTGGGTGCATACTAGAGTGGCCAAGTGCTAAAGTCATACTTTGTTTCTTGTAAACTTTCTGTGCCTTCTGCATTCATACCCGTGTATCCAACAGAAAATCCATAAGCCCACTTTCTCCCACCCGGGTCATACTCATATAATCCGTTTATTCTAAAAGCTGTACCCTGTGCATCTGAATCTTCAACATTTGCAAAAACATAACTTCCACTTAGCGTAATCATCTTATCCTGGCTGTAGGCCAAGATAGAAAACAATGCAAAAACCAGTAATAGGATCACCTTTTTCATATTCATTTTAGTTCAAGGTTTAATCTATGCTCAAAATTATAGGATTGCCTGCTCAAATATTAATTCCTTAGACCCTATTCCTAGACGGAAGTGTTTATAAAGTAAAGACCAACCTATGTAAATTGGGAGTTATTTTTCATGATTTCTCCTTTAAAATAAAAATTCAATCTACAACAGGTCCATAGGTTTAAACATGACAGTTGTCATGTTTAAATAAAAGACATATCTTGACCTGCGGAGTTAGAAATCTTGAAATTACATTAGAATTTAGATCTATTTTTTACCCTGACCACGCTATCTATGAGTAAGAATAATTCATCACATATCTGGATTGAAACGGGATATGAGCTATTTGCAGCCGAAGGACTCGAGGGAATTCAGGTTGAGCGACTTGCAAGAGTGACCCAGTTAAACAAGTCCGGCTATTATCATTACTTCGGAGATCGGGATTGTTACCTTGAGCATTTGATGAAACATCATCTTATTCAAGCTCAAGCAATTGCAGATGATTTTCGCCTTATCAAAAATTTTGATCCGGATTTTATCGAGATCTTACTGAAACACTCCTTACAAGTAATTGCTCATATGCAACTAGTAAGAAACCGGCATGAACAACTCCTCAATGAGGTATTTAAACAGGTAAATGGATTTGTGGATCAGGCACTCTTGCCTTCATGGGCAGAGTTTATAGGCCATCAAAACAATCATGAATTTGCTCTTAAGTACTTTCAACAAGTACGTGATATGTTCTATTCACGTATCACTTTTAAGAATATGAACCCTGATTTTTTGAAAATCCTTATTTGTGAAGCAAAGAGCTTGATCCAGGAAGGTTCTAATCAGAACTCGACTTCAACCTCAACTTAGACGCATTCGTCTAACTCAAATTTTTTCTTTTAATGTTATTTGAAAATTCTTAATACACTTTCCGGAGTAGAATGATAAAAACCATATTTTCCCAATAATTCAATTCGCATTTTTAACTTTTACATTTCAACTATCCTATATATGAAAAAAGTTGCGATTAATATTTTTATGCTCTTTGGTTTCCTGGTCATAGTGGCCTTCCAAACAAAGAAAGCTGAGCCGGCCGCTGCCACAGATAATATTGATGGGTTTGATAGAACATCGTTGCCTATAAAAGAACCCATTCGTCAGACATTTAAAGAGCTTGACGCTCGAAACGTAACGCCTCCGCCACGATTTAATGTCACCGCTCCAAAAGGTGCACCAAACGTGGTAGTTATATTGATAGATGATATGGGATTTGGAGTGACAGATGTTTTTGGAGGCCCGATTGCTGCTCCTACTATGAATACTTTGGCTAATAATGGTATCAAGTACAACCGTTTTCACACCACAGCCATTTGTTCGGCCACACGTGTAGCATTGCTTACAGGCTATAATCATCATAGTAATAACATGGGAAGTATTGGTGAAACCGCTACAACCTTTGCCGGAAACACGTCTGTACGACCTCAGTCTATTACTACCATGGCTGAAGTATTGAGACAGAACGGATATAATACTGCCGCTTTTGGAAAATATCATGAAACTCCACCATGGGAGATATCCATCGCGGGTCCTCAGGATCGCTGGCCAACGCGTTCGGGCTTTGAAAAATTTTATGGTTTTATAGGCGGTGAAACCAACCAATGGGCACCCTTGATTTATGATGGTGTTACTTTGGTTGAAACCCCTGAAGATGAAGGTTATCACTTCACCACCGACATGACCAATCAGGCCATTTCCTGGGTTCGTTTCCAGCAGGCTTTAGCACCTGAGAAACCTTTCTTTATGTATTTCGCACCGGGAGCTACCCATGCGCCACACCATGTTTCAAAAGAATGGGTTGAAAAAAATAAAGGAAAATTTGATCAGGGTTGGGACAAACTCCGGGAAGAAACCCTGGCGAGACAGATCAAACTTGGCATCGTTCCTCCTGACACGAAACTTGCCCCGAAACCCGTCGACATTAAAGACTGGAATACCCTCTCCGCCGACGAGAAGAAATTGTTTACTCGTCAGATGGAGGTTTATGCCGGATTTGCCGAGCAAACCGATTATGAAATCGGAAGACTCATTTCCACAATCAAAGAGTTAGGCGTCATGGATAATACTGTCATCGTGTTTATAGCCGGAGACAATGGTGCCAGTGCTGAAGGACAAATGAACGGCATGTATCAAGAAATGACTTACTTCAGCGGAATAGCGGAGACCGTTCCCGACATGTTGAAGCATTATGACGAATGGGGTTCTGAAAGTACCTATCCCCATATGGCAGCAGGTTGGGCAGTAGCGTTGGATGCTCCATTCTCCTATACCAAACAAATTGCTTCTGATTTTGGAGGGACAAGAAACGGAATGATCATTCACTGGCCGGCAGGTATCAAGGCAAAAGGAGAATTACGGTCCCAATTTGGGCACGTCATTGATATTGCCCCAACAGTGTTTGAAGTAGCAAAAATACCTGCTCCAAAAATGGTAAACGGAATCGCGCAAGACCCAATTGAAGGAACAAGCTTGGCCTATACTTTTGCAGATGCCAAAGCCGCAGAAAGACATACAGTTCAGTATTTTGAGGTGTTTGGCAATAGAGCAATCTACCAAGATGGTTGGTATGCCCGTACCATTCACAGACCTGCGTGGAGATTACAACCGCTGAATACTCTGCAAAATGATAAATGGGAATTATACAATACCAACAAAGATTTCAGTTTGGCCACTGATCTTTCCGCACAAAATGCTGACAAACTGAAAGCAATGCAGGCTCTGTTTATGGCAGAAGGTGAAAAATACCATGTATTGCCGATTGATGATCGGTTGCTGGAAAGAACCAATGCCGCCTTGGTAGGAAGGCCGACCGTCATGGGAGACCGGACGAAAATAACTTATGGTGAAGGTATGAAGGGAATGGGTACTGACATTTTTATTGACCTAAGAGGTACTTCCTATACGATCACCACAGAAGTAGCAATAGATGCTAAAGGAAACGGAGTGATTGTCTGTCAGGGAGGACGATTTGGAGGTTTGTCTTTATATATCAAAGAAGGTAAGCCGGCATTTTCATACAACTTGTTAGGATTGGAATCAACCCAGATACTAGCTCCTGAAGCTCTGAAACCTGGAAATTATAAACTGGTTTTTGATTTCAAATACGATGGTGGTGGCTTGGGCAAAGGAGGCCTTGGTACCATTTTAGTAAATGATAAAAAAGTTGTAGAAAAGAGAATAGAAAAAACTCAACCCGGAATATTCTCAGTAGATGACCTGGCTGACATTGGGGTAGATGATGGTACGCATGTCGCTGATTACGGTACTTCATCAAAATTCAATGGGAAAATAGAGTATGTAACTGTTGAGAGAAAAAAATAAGGTAACCATGTATTCAGGGTGATCGAGTGGAATTGAAAACGATGACTCTGAATATGTTTATTCTTGAAATCTGTTTTACGGAAAACAGTAGTCTTCCGAAATTTAGCTCTGACTGATAATATAGCTCCTCACATTGGCGAGGCAAACTCAGTCAAAGATCCGATATATTGACACATCACTATAGGAATTATCAACTCTTGTTT
>JBILPR010000333.1:0-4708 GCA_044373795.1 Algoriphagus sp.
AGTAATTGCTAATCTGACAGCTTGCATTGTTTTTCCAAGCTTGATCCCTTCCGCTTCTGCAGAGGCTTCCAGCATGGATTTAGCAGTGATAGCATCGTAAATTCCGGTGAATTCTTTGATGGAATTAGCATAGTGGCTCAAAACCTTCACCGCATCAGCGCTCCATTTTTTGGAAGCAGTTTCGGTATCAAAACTCGTAGGAGCGATGACCATGAATTTACTTTCTTTCCAGAATTCTGCTGCGAAAGTGACTCTTTCCTTGGTCAAAGCAACGATCGATTCTGCTTTTTGCCAACTGATTTCCAACCCTTCAGCTTTTGCGTCAGCGATTACAAATTCTGCCAATTCGGTATTGGATTTGGCTCTCAAATATTGCTCGTTGTACCACTTGGCTTTTGCAATGTCAAACTTGGTTCCAGACTTGCCGATACGCTCGATAGAGAAGGCTTCCACCAATTCATCTAATGAGAAAATTTCTCTCTGATCGCCTGGATTCCAACCAAGGAACGCAAGGAAGTTCAGTAATGCATCTGGCAAATATCCCTGCTCACGGAAACCGGACCAAGTTTCTCCGGTATTTTCGTCAGTCCAATTGATAGGGAAAACCGGAAATCCCAGCTTATCACCATCGCGCTTGGAGAGCTTACCGTTTCCGTCAGGTTTAAGCAAAAGCGGTAAGTGAGCAAACTCAGGCATGGTGTCTTCCCAGCCAAAATATCTGTAGAGCAATACGTGAAGCGGGGCAGAAGGAAGCCATTCCTCACCGCGGATTACATGCGTGATTTTCATCAAATGATCATCCACGATGTTTGCCAGGTGGTAAGTCGGCATGCCGTCGGATTTCATCAGGACTTTGTCATCCAGGGTGGAGGAGTGAACCATCACCCAGCCCCGAATCATGTCATGAAGACGAACTTCTTCCTTTCGGGGAATTTTAATTCTGATTACATAATGAGCACCAGACTCCAGGAGTTGTTTTACCTCAGGCTCAGGAAGGGTGAGAGAGTTTCTCATCTGAGTGCGGGAAATGCTGTCATATTGAGGAGAGACCACTCGGGCCGCAGTCAATCGTTCTCGCATCGCTTCAAGTTCTTCAGGCGTGTCAAACGCATAATAGGCATGACCTTTTGCGATCAGGTCAAGCGCATATTGCATGTACATGGGCTTGCGTTCAGACTGCCGATAGGGTCCACAATCGCCCGGGTTCCAAGGGCTTTCCTCGGGGGAGATCCCCAACCACTCCAATGATTCTTTAATGTATTCTTCCGCTCCGGGAACGAATCGGTTTTGATCGGTATCTTCTATTCTGAGGAGGAATTTTCCTCCCATTTTTTTTGCAAAAAGATAATTGTAAAGGGCTGTGCGTACACCCCCGATATGCAAAGCTCCTGTTGGGGACGGAGCAAATCTTACTCGAACTTCTTTACTCATGGATAGCTATGTCAATGTCCTGAAAACTTTGATTTGCAGGGCTTGGTTTTGTTTTTTGATCAAAGTGCAAAGATAGGGAATAATGCAGGAAAGAAGGGGAATTGGGAATAGAGAAAAGGATTTGGAAACCTGATGTCAGAGTTTAAAAAACGGCTACAACTTTGAATTTCTAAAAGGAAATCTTCCTGTCCGGCACAGGTAGATTAAAATCTGATTTCGAGCTTAACATCTAAAGGAGAAAGAGTCAGATTAAATTTCAATTCGAATCCTTTTTTCCAGCCAAGCGAAGAAGATAAATCCAGCCAGAAAGCCTAAAGTCGGACCAGCGAACAATAACCCCACCCAAAAGGAATTGCCATAGCCGGGGAAATACTCAATAAAATCAGTTTGGATCGATAAGTCCCAATCATTCATCGTACCCATAAAAGCATGATAGATCATAAATCCGCCTACGGTAACCATTACCGCTGAAAAAATCATGAGAATTCGCAGGACGATAATTGCAAAACTATTCATCGGATCCTGAGCAGTGAACTGATTCATTTTCGGTTAGTTAAAATTTTACTCAAATAAATTAAAATCAACGACTTAACAAAAAAAGGAACCCATTGCTGAGTTCCTTTTTTATTTCAAGCGTGTGAAATCTTACTTTCTCACTCTTATTTTTTCCTTGATACGTGCAGCTTTACCCTGACGTCCTCTTAGGTAGAATAGACGGGCTCTTCTTACTTTTCATTGTCTCAACAAATCGATTTGTTCGATAGCTGGGGAAATTATAGGGAATATACGCTCAACGCCGATTCCAAAATGAATCTAATAACCTTTTTTTTAAAAGTTTGCGATTTATATATATATTGGAATCTAAATCTTTATTGACCTAAATTCTATTTGATCATGAAAAAATTGAATCTAATTCTTATAGGCTTATTTACTGTAGGATCTGTAGGTGCATTAAATGCTCAAATTAGTTGTGATGAAACACCTGATCCTGGGCAAACAGTAGGTAAATGTATCTCTGGAAGCAGTGAAGAGGGAGAATATGCTGCATGTGGGGTTTATTATGAAGGTCCCATCTGTTATTTCGGAGAACCAGTCGTAGGAGGATAATTGAAAAAGCTCTCAGGTGGATTGTCCTACTGAGAGTAATTTTGTGAAGTGAATAACTATGAAAATGAAGATAAGATTCTGGGATATACTAGTTTGTATCACGATTGTTGTCGCCTGTAGTGCGCCACAGAAAGAAACTACTCATACTGTAAGTAATGTTCAAACTAAAATAAAGGGAGATTATAAGTTGCCTTTAGATTCTGAGACTTCTCTTTACAATAGGTTGAATTCTGAAGGAAAAATTGGGGATAAGGAAGTCTATTTCTTGTTTAATCAAAATGCCAATACATTACAAGTATACAATCTCGAATCCAAATCGATTGATGAAAAAATAAAGTTTGATTGGGATGGCCCCAATTCACTTCAAGGTATGATATACCCTTTTGGTTTTCATTATGTCAATTCCGATTCCTTGATTTTTTATAGTGGTATGTTTAAGACTATTTATTTAGCTAACATTAAAGGAGAAGTCTATAAAAAAGTTTCTCTTGCAAATCATCCTATTGGTTTTGGTTCCGTTTTGCCTGAGTCTCCGATTGCTTATAGGAATGGTTTTATTTACATGCAATCTTTACCTAATTATCCAACTAAGATACCAGAAGGTTACGTAAATCCTCCAAATAGAATATCCAAGATAAATTTGGAAAATGGTGAAATCGAAGAGTTTGATTTAGACTACCCTGAAGTTTATAAAAACAAGGATATTTCCCAACAATTGAAAATGATCGACATAGTTTACAATCCAAAGAAGGACAAATTTGTGGTGAGTTTTCCCTTAGCAGATGAGCTATATGTGACAGATTTTCAGTCCAAAGCCGAACTACATAAAGCGAAGAGTGATTTGGTCCAAAGTCCCATAGAAACCGACAAGAACAATATAATTGTAGAACCATCAGCTCTAAGTAATTTTTACTATTGGATAAATAATTCCTACGAGAAAATAATTTATGATGTTGAGAATGATATTTATATAAGAGAAGCTAGGGCTGGACTTACCGAGCAAGAATACTTAAATCGAAAATTTAAAAGTAAAAGGGAGTTAATTCTATTGAACTCTGACTTTCAAGAAGTAGATCGTATTCCTTATGAAAGCGCCGAGATGTATTATTCGTTTTTTCGAAGGGGTACTTTCTACTGGAATAAAAACATCCAAGAATTCAACCTGGAAGCAGGCGTAGAAGATACTTTATTCTTTAATTCTATTGACCTAAGCCATAATTAACCATAATGAAATACTAACAAAAATGGAACACATTGCTGCGTTCCATTTTTCTATTTTGAGAAGAAGACTTCTTACTTTCTCACTCTGATTTTCTCCTTGATACGTGCAGCTTTTCCCTGACGTCCTCTTAGGTAGAACAAACGAGCTCTTCTTACTTTTCCTTGTCTCAACAAATCGATTTGCTCGATAGCAGGAGAGATGATAGGGAAGATTCTTTCTACACCGATTCCGTTAGAGATTTTTCTCACGGTGAAAGTTTCACCGTTGGAGTTCGGGTTTCTACGCTGAATTACAGTTCCCTGGAACTGCTGGATACGCTCCTTGGCACCTTCTTTAATTCGTACGTGTACGTTGATGGTGTCACCAGCTTTGAATGAAGGGAATTTAGCTCTTGCTTCGCTGTATTCCGCTTCTACTATTTTCATTAAATCGCTCATAGCTTTATTTTTTATGCTTTCGCCGTTTGCCAACGCGTGGCTTATATAATTACTTCTTATTCGATTCTAAATCGCCTTTTCCGCTACCCTGATTGCTGAGCAAGTCGGGTCTTCTTTCGCGGGTTCTGCGAACCGATGCTTCAAATCTCCATTCGTCTATCTTGGCTTCATGACCTGAGAGCAATATGTCCGGTACTTTCATCCCCTCGTATTCTGCGGGGCGAGTATATACCGGCGGTGCAAGCAGTCCATCCTGGAAAGAGTCTGTCAATGCAGAGGATTCGTCATTCAATACTCCCGGGATCAGGCGAATAATAGCATCAGCTACTACAGCTGCTGCCAATTCACCACCGGAAAGAACAAAATCACCAATGCTAATTTCTTTGGTGATGTACCTCTCCCTCACTCGCTCGTCCACGCCCTTGTAATGACCACAGAGGATCAACAGGTTTTGGCTGAGCGAAAGTGCATTGGCCATGGATTGGTCAAAGGTTACTCCGTCAGGGGTCAT
>JBILPR010000334.1:0-4707 GCA_044373795.1 Algoriphagus sp.
ATCTCAATGAGTTTGTTTATAAGCTAAATCGAAGATATTTTGGAAATCGGCTATTTGACAGACTGATTATTGCGGGAATTTATCCCTACGTGCAGTAGTGCGGATACACATAAAAATCAATAACTAACAACTAACAACCAAAAAGCTTTTTTTCCTCATGACCATCATAAACGTAATTCTTTCAGGCGGTGTGGGTTCCCGATTATGGCCCTTATCCAGAAAGAACAGGCCTAAGCAGTACCTTCCAATTTTTGAAAATCAGACACTTTTTGAGAAGACAGTCTTAAGAAACAAATCCTACTGTGATCAGGTAACCGTTGTTGGTAATTGTGATAATTTTTTGCTTTCAAGAATGGACCTGAATAAAGCGGGGATAAAAAATTACACGGAAATTATTGAAGCTTGCCCACGTAATACAGCTGCAGCGATTGCTTTTGCAGCTTTTGCAACAAGACCTGAAGATGTTCTTTTCGTCACTCCCTCAGATCATTTAATCCAGGATGGAGAAGAGTATGCTAAGTCTCTGGTTCGTGCAATCGAACTTGCAAAGGCAGGGTTCATTGTGACTTTTGGTCTGAACCCCATTAAACCGGAAACGGGATTTGGGTATATCGAAGCATTGGGAGAGAAAGTTAAATCATTCAGGGAAAAGCCTAACCTGCAAACTGCTGAAGAATTTCTGAAGCAGGGAAACTTCTATTGGAACTCAGGAATGTTCTGCTTTCAGGCAGGCACCTATCTGGAAGAATTGGAGAAATTCGAGCCGGAGGTTTTCAACGCCTCTAAAATTGCTTTTGGGGCGGCTGAAAATGGAAAGTTGGATTTCGAACTCTCTATGAAAATTCCTTCCATTTCTGTGGATTACGCAGTAATGGAGAAAACCAGGAAGATTAAAGTCGTTCCCTCATTTTTCAATTGGTCAGATATGGGTTCGTTTGAGTCTATTTATGAATACCTGGAAAAGTCGGGACACCAGATGGATGCTTTCGGAAACATGGTAATCGGAACAGATCTCCACACCGAATTTTTAGGATTAAAAAAGACAATTCTTATTCAGACTCCCGATGCTATTCTGGTATTGAAGAAGGAAAAAGCGCAGGATGTAAAGAAGATATTTGAGAGGCTGGAGAAGGATAATCCTGGGTTAGTTTAATTTTAGATAGCACCGAGACTCACCGAGCCGTCATAGAGAGACACTGAGATTTTAAAAAAAATCCCATTGAGAGAGATCCGTGCTTTATCAGACCTTTCTGCTGAAATTTTCTTATGGAATATTTGAAAGATCAATTAACTCAAAATGTAATAGGAGCTGCAATTGAGGTACATAGACATCTTGGCCCGGGTCTTTTAGAATCGGCGTACCAGGCTTGTTTATCATATGAGCTTCAAAAACAAGGGTTTAAAGTTGAAAGAGAAGTGCCCCTCCCAATTATCTACAAAGCTTTAGAACTGAGTCAAGGTTACAGGATAGATTTGTTGGTAGAAAACGAATTAGTAATTGAAACAAAAACTGTTGAGGAATTAACAGAAGTACACCTAGCTCAAATCTTGACCTATCTGAAATTTGGAAAGTATAAAAGAGGTTTGCTTCTAAATTTCAATGTAAAGATGATGGTTGATGGGATTCAAAGGGTTTCATTATAGAACAAAAAGTTAAGTTAATTTATTAATGCTGACATTCATTGAATCTAACTATAAGTGGCAGGAAAAAAATTAAATCCTCTGTGCTTCTCGGTGTAACTCGGTGTAATAGAAATATCATGAAAATATTCATTGCAGGACATAAAGGTATGGTGGGATCCGCAATATGGTGGGCACTGGAAGCCAAAGGCTACACCAATCTGATAGGCCTCTCCAGTTCAGAACTCGATCTCAGGAAGCAGCAAGCTGTTTCTGATTTCTTCCAATCCGAAAGACCGGATATCGTCATCGACGCCGCGGCTCGGGTAGGGGGGATTTTGGCCAACTCCAATTACCCCTATCAATTCCTGATGGAGAACATGCAGATCCAGAACAACCTGATTGACTCTTCACTCAAAGCTGATGTGCAGAAGTTTATTTTTCTCGCTTCTTCCTGCATTTACCCAAAACTTGCTCCCCAACCTCTGAAAGAAGAGTATTTACTCACTTCAGCTTTGGAGCCAACAAATGAATGGTATGCCATCGCAAAAATAACCGGAGTAAAAGCATGCGAAGCGATCAGAAAGCAATATGGAAAAGATTTCATCTCCCTGATGCCAACCAATTTGTATGGCCCGTTCGATAATTTTGATTTGAACACCTCACATGTCCTCCCTGCGATGATTCGGAAGTTTCATGAGGCAAAACTGGCCGGGAATAAACCTGTCCAACTTTGGGGTTCGGGCACCCCAATGAGGGAATTTCTTTTTGTATCAGATTTGGCTGATGCAGTCGTCTTTGCCCTCCAAAATCAATTCAAAGACAATTTGTACAATGTTGGAACAGGAGTTGATCTGACGATAAAAGCACTGGCCGAACTTATTCAAAATGCGGTTGGTCACCAAGGAGAAATCACCTGGGATAGTACCAAACCTGATGGCACTCCGCGCAAACTCATGGATGTTTCCAAAATGGAGCAAGCTGGTTGGAAAGCGAAGATTAAGCTGCAAGAAGGGATTAAACTAACCTATAACTGGTTTTTAGAAAATTCAGAAATTTACAAAGAGCTGAAGATCAGTTAATCAATTACAAATTTTTGACAACCACAGAAACATCAATCAAGCAAGTTGCAATTCTCCTCACCTGTTTCAACAGAGCGGGGACTACAATAACCTGTTTGGATTTTTTATTTCAGGCAACTCTTCCATCCAATACCACCATCGATGTTTTTTTGGTTGATGATGGTTCGCCGGATCTTACCGGCAAATTGGTGAAAGAGAAGTATCCCCAAGTGAATGTAATTGAGGGAGACGGCAACCTGTACTGGAGTGGCGGAATGCACAAAGCATGGGAAGAAGCGGCCAAAACTAAAGAATTTGATTATTTCCTTTGGTTAAATGACGATATCCAAATCTATCCTCAAGCGCTCGTTGAATTGTTTAAGGACGATTTTACACTGAATTCAAAATCTGTAATTGTCGGAGCCTGTCAGAGTCAAAAGGATAAGAGTTTTACTTACGGGGGATACATAGCGGAAACAGCCTTAATTCCTTCCGGAAATCCACAAAAATGTGAGTTCACAAACGGGAATTTAGTGTTAATTCCTCACCATGTCTATTCTATTGTCGGCAATCTGAATGCAGTTTACATCCATCTATACGGGGATTTTGATTATTCTATGAGGGTAAACAAAGCAGGTTTGTCCTGCTATGCGAGCTCTGAATTTTTGGCAATATGTGAACCTAACGAGAAGTCCTACTGGGGTACAGATGAAATGAGTACCTGGCAAAAGCTGAAGTTGCTCCAACATCCAAAAGGAATAGATATCGAAAGAGGATATTACTTTAAAAAATATCACTTTGGTAAAAAGGCAGGTATTAAAGCGGTAGCGGATGCTTACTTAAGAATTCTGTTTCCTCAGGTGCATAAGTTGGTTACAAATAAGAAGTGATGTGAAAATGAAGTGCTCGGAGGTTAAGTGGCGGGAGTTTATTTGCTCGTAAACTCGCAGGTTTAGTGGCACAGAGTTTCAAAGAGTAATAGCACAGAAAGTCACGCAGAGTTTAAAAAAGTGTTTTGCTCGCAGGCTCGGAAAGTGTGACAGAGAGTATTTCTCGTAAACTCAAAAAGTGTTACACAGAATTTATAGCACCGAGTATTACAAAGTTTAAAAAAGTGTTTTGCTCAGATACTCGCATATTATTAAGAGAAGAGTTTGTTGAATGAATTTTATGGAAACGGATTTTTTAACAAGCAAAATATTAAAATGTGCTTTTAAGGTACATGCCACTCTTGGGCCGGGATTATTGGAATAAGGGTATCAGGCTTGCCTGAAATATGAACTTCAAAAAAATGGATTTTCTGTCGAGTCAGATAAAGCTGTTCCATTGGTTTATGAAGAAATAAAATTGGATTGCGGTTATAGAATTGATTTGTTAGAAGAGAACAACGTCATCATTGAGTTGAAAACACTAGAAACTTTCACAGATGTTCATTTGGCTCAACTCATAACCTGCCTAAGACTTTCAAATTTGAAAATTGGATTGCTGTTGAATTTCAATACCAAAAGCCTGAAAGACGTAATAAAAAGAGAAGCTCTTTAAAACAGTACTCTTTGAAACAAACAAAAACTTGGTGCATAGTTGCGGGTTTACGGGCAACACTCTTTAATACTCTGTGCGACTCGGTGCCATTTACTCCGTGCAATAAAAAAAATAGTCCATTCAACCCTGCACATCAAAACTTGCGAGTTTACGGGCAACACTCTTTAATACTCTGTGAAACTATAAAATGAAAACAGCACTTATAACCGGCATTACCGGACAAGACGGCGCTTACCTCGCCGAACTACTTTTAGAAAAAGGCTATAAAGTTCACGGCATCAAGCGCAGATCTTCCCTGATCAATACTGACAGGATAGATCATCTCTATCAGGATCCCCACGAAGAAGACCCGAGATTAGTCCTTCATTACGGAGATATGACGGACTCCATGAACCTGACCAAGATCATTCAGGAGACACAGCCGGATGAGATTTACAACCTGGCAGCGATGTCTCATGTGAAAGTGAGTTTTGATATTCCTGAA
>JBILPR010000335.1:0-4703 GCA_044373795.1 Algoriphagus sp.
TAACCGGCCGAATCCACCACCTTCCAATTTCCTGTTTTATACCCAACTGAATAACTACCAGTTCTATAAAATCCTAACACTCCCTCAAACCGCTCTTTCCATTCTCCATTTTTTTGTCCTCCGAGATACGTGCCTGTGGAAATTAAGGAGCCGTCACTGTCGTAAAACATCCATTCGCCACTTAAACTACCATTTGCAAATTCACCCTTAACACTAATTTTCCCATTTTCTTCATAGAGTTTGAAATCGCCATGTTCCTTTCCATTTTTGAATTGAACTTCTTTTTGGATCGCTCCACTCGAAAAAAAAGACTGATACAATCCTTCTAATTTTCCTGATTTCATGAACAATACTTCCGCTAAAACACCACTTATGTAAAAATTCTGAGTGAGGCCTTCCAGCTGGCCATTTTCGTATGCAAACGCGGATGCCTTTATTCCATTTGGGTAGTAAGAATTCCATTCACCTGTCTTTTCGTCTTCAAAGTAACTCCCAGAAAGTAAAACGTCTCCTTTCTCATTGAATTCAAAAAAATCACCGTTAAGCTTTCCTTCCAGGAAATTCGCCAGCTTTTTAATTTGGCCACTCGGGTAAAACTCCTCCATGAGTCCATCTGGAAGGTTTTCTTTGAAATTGATCTGATACAAGGGAACAGATAAATCAAACAACTCTACGACCTCGACCCCCCTCACTGCCTCAAGGCTGACCTGAGGAGCATCGAGAGCTTCCATTCGCTTGTAAATCTTCCAAGTTCCAAACTTCTTGCCCTCTTCAGCCGGCCCCATACCGATCAGGTTGGTATTGCCGAAATAGAAATATTCCTGAGTATCATTTTCAGGTGCGTATTGAGTGATAATCAGCCCCAGTAGGGTAATAATCAGTGACTTCATAACCATTGATTTTAGTGGAGATTATTGAAATACCTTTTGCTTTTCCCTCATTCCAACGGCAGCATCATCTAATGGTTTAGATGATTTTATTTATCCAAATCCTAAAAAAAATTAATGGTTACTCTCGTGTCAGCCTGACCAGACCACTTCTCCTGAAGTTTGACTTCATAAAAAAATGCTGCCTCTGAAGAAGCAGCATAACTTAAGATATTATCCCTCCACCGTCGCGTACAAATCAAACTCCGTCGCTTCAAAAACCTTAGCCTGTACGAAGTCGCCAACTCTGCAATAGAATTTCGAAGCATCAATCAGCACCTCATTATCTACCTCGATCGAGTCAAACTCCGTACGCCCTACGAAGTGTCCGCCTTCTTTTTTATCGATCAACACTTTATAGGTATTTCCGATTTTCTCCTGATTGAGGTCGTAGGAGATTTGCTCCTGCACTTCCATCAGATGATTGGCTCGCTCCTGCTTCACTTCCTGCGAAAGCAAATCATCCATTCCATAGGCATGGGTATTTTCCTCATGGGAATAAGTAAACACTCCCAATCGCTCAAATTTCATCCGCTCCACAAAGTCTACCATTTCCTGGTATTCCTTCTCTCCTTCGCCCGGGTGACCGGCAATCAGGGTAGTTCGGATCGCAATCTCAGGGATCATCTCACGAATGTTGTGAATGAGTTCTTCCTGCTTTTCGCGGGTTGTGCCTCTTCTCATTGCTTTCAACACATCCGTTGAACCATGCTGAAGCGGGATATCCAAATACTTGCAGATATTCGGACGCTCTTTCATCACATCAATCACATCCATCGGGAAGCCTGTCGGATAAGCGTAATGAAGCCTGATCCATTCGATTCCCTCCACATCCGAAAGTGAGCGAAGCAAGTCCGCCAGATTTCTCTTTTTATAGATATCAAGTCCGTAATAGGTCAGATCCTGAGCGATCAGAAGCAATTCCTTGGTTCCTCCGGCAGCTTTATGCTGCGCTTCTTTCACCAAATCCTCGATAGTTCGGGAAACATGTCCGCCCCGCATCAATGGAATCGCACAAAAAGAGCAAGGTCTGTCGCAGCCTTCGGAAATCTTCATGTAAGCGTAGTGGGCCGAGTGAGTCAATAATCGCTCTCCCACCAACTCATGTTTGTAGTCTGCTTTGAATTTCTTCAGAATAGCAGGCAAATCTCTGGTGCCAAAAAATGCATCGACCTGCGGAATTTCCTTTTCCAAGTCGTCTTTGTAGCGCTGCGAAAGGCAACCTGTCACATAGACTTTGTCCACCAAACCCTGCTCTTTTGCCTCCACATATTGCAGAATGGTATCAATCGACTCTTGCTTGGCATTGTCGATAAACCCGCAGGTGTTGATGATGACGATGTTATTGTCCTGAGAATTGGACTCGTGGCTCGCGTTGATTCCATTTCCCCGCAATTGGGTCAATAAAACCTCCGAATCCACCAGATTCTTGGAGCAACCCATCGTGATGATGTTGACTTTATCCTTTTTTAACGTTCTCGCTTTCACAGATTTCCTTCTTTTTGAGGGGGCAAAGGTAATTAAAAAAGGGTTGAAATGGTGGAAAGGTTAAAAGTTGTAAAGTTTGCCGACCCCAACCTTACAACCTTTCCACTTTAACACTTTACCACTTCCACTTAACATTTTGATAAAACAACCTTAACCTGGCCTTTCAAGCTTGGGGGAAAAGATTGCCTAATTTTGAATCATACAGCAACTACTTTTTAACTCCTTGCATTTATTTTTTGCCCCGACTAACCTCGGGGCATTTTGCAAAGGGGTCTCAAATTACTTTTGCCTATTTGCTTCCTTCCAGTACCTTAGAATGGAAATTTGAATCAAATGGAAATCACCACACAAAACGCCCAAATCTTAACTTTTGACAGGAAAAATTATTCGGACGAAACGCTCCTTGCGCTTTACGAATCGCTGATCATGCCTCGCCGGATCGAGGAGAAAATGCTGATCCTGCTTCGTCAGGGCAGAATCTCAAAATGGTTTAGCGGTTGGGGACAAGAAGCAATCTCAATCGGTGCGGTGAATGCGCTTCATCCGGATGAATTCATTCTTCCGATGCACCGGAATCTGGGAATTTTCACGGGAAGAAATATGCCCCTTGAGCGCTTGTTCGCCCAGTTTCAAGGCAAAAAATCAGGTTTCACAAAAGGCCGGGATCGCTCTTTCCACTTCGGAAGCATCGAGCATCATGTCGTGGGGATGATTTCTCATTTGGGTCCTCAGCTTGCAATTGCCGACGGAATAGGTTTGGCAGATAAACTTTCGCAGGAAAAGAAAGTAACGCTGGTTTTCTCAGGCGACGGGGCAAGTTCGGAAGGTGATTTTCACGAAGGTCTGAATGTGGCGGCTGTCTGGAAATTGCCGGTTATTTTTGTCATCGAGCATAACGGTTACGGACTTTCCACTCCGAGTGAGGAGCAATTCGCTTTCAAATACTTTACAGAAAAAGGCCCGGGCTATGGAATAGAAACCCTCCGGATCCAGGGAAATAATGTCCTGGAAGTCTACGATTCGATCTTGCGATTGGCGGAAGACATTCGCGAAAACCCAAGACCTGTGCTGGTGGAGGCGATTACCTTTCGGATGCGCGGACACGAGGAGGCTTCCGGCACCAAGTACGTTCCGAAGCATTTGATGGAAGAATGGGCGAAGCTCGATCCGGTTGATACTTACGAAGCATATCTGGAATCAATCGGTGTGCTCGACGAAGGGACCAAAGAAAAACTGAATAAAAAAGTCAAAAAAGCCATCAACGAGGGATTAGAGATTGCTTTCGCAGAAGAAGAAATCGCGCCAAGTCTGGAAGAAGAACTGGCGGATTTGTATTTCCCATTTGAGCAAAAACTGGTTTCACCTGCGGAAAGCGGCCTAAAATCTGAGAAGCGATTTGTGGACGCGATCAGCGATGGCCTTCGGCAATCCATGGAAAAGTTTCCTAATCTGATCCTGATGGGTCAGGACATCGGCGAATACGGCGGCGTGTTTAAAATCACCGATGGATTCAAAGCAAAATTCGGAGCCGATCGGGTGAGAAATACGCCGCTTTGCGAAAGCGCAATTCTTGGTGCCGGACTTGGCCTTTCGATCCGGGGCTACAAAGCGATGGTGGAGATGCAGTTTGCTGATTTCGTCAGTGTGGGCTTCAATCAGATTGTCAATAACCTGGCAAAAATCCATTATCGCTGGGCGCAAAACGCTGACGTCGTAGTCCGCATGCCAACCGGTGCAGGAATGGCTGCCGGACCTTTTCATTCGCAGTCAAACGAAGCCTGGTTTTTTCACACACCCGGACTAAAAATCGTCTATCCTTCCAATCCATACGATGCCAAAGGTTTGCTGAACGCAGCTTTGGAAGATCCGAATCCTTATCTCTATTTTGAGCATAAAGGGCTTTATCGATCCATCAGCGCTGAGATACCAGATGAATATTACACGGTGGAAATCGGGAAAGCTACCCTCGCAAAAAAAGGTGAGCAACTCTCCATCATCACCTATGGAATGGGAGTGCATTGGGCATTGAAAGCCGTTGAAGAATTGGGAATCTCCGCTGATATTCTGGATCTGCGAACGCTTTTGCCATGGGATCAGGAAGCGGTCAAAACAACCGTGAAGAAAACCGGAAAAGTGATTTTCCTCCACGAAGACACGCTGACAGGCGGAATTGGCGCGGAGATTTGCTCTTGGATTTCCGAGCATTGCTTTACCCTGCTTGATGCTCCAGTGATGCGTGAAGGAAGTTTGGATACGCCTGTTCCGTTTGCTCCGCCATTGGAAAAGCAA
>JBILPR010000069.1:0-15740 GCA_044373795.1 Algoriphagus sp.
TCCGGTATCCACTCATTTATTTTCCCCTGGACATTTTGAGTCATCCTGCTCACCAGAGACGGAGGCTTTTTCATCTTATAAAGCCAGGTCCCAAGCTCTGCCTCCACGTAATGCATGTAATTGTCCATTATTTTTTGTAATTCTACTTATCAAACTTATTACTGATTTACGGGTTCAAACTTTTGAATCCAAAAAAACCGAACGCATTATCTCATGATCAAACCAGTCTATTTACTCATTTTACTCTTGGGTAGTTTTCTTTTTCCAAAAGAAAATGAAATTGAAAGCAACCCATATGCAGCTATAACCATTTGTCATGCGGCAAACGATGACATGGCGCAGTTTGTCAATGCTCAAGGATTTGCTTCCTTCCACCCTTCTCCGATCGTATTTGAATTTGCCGCAAAAGGTGAAATGGTCAGTTTTCCAACCTCAGACGGAACTGATGGAAAAGCTTACCTGCTGAAAGCTACCACAGCTTCTGATCAATGGCTTTTCGTTTATCAGGAATGGTGGGGCCTTAATGACCATATCAAACATCAGGCGGAAGTGTTTTACAATGATTTGGGAGGAAAAGTAAATGTCATCGCACTTGACATGTACGATGGCAGAGTCACAACCAATCCACAAGAAGCAGGACAAATCATGCAGTCGGTCAAAGAGCCACGATTAGAACAAATTGTAAAAGGCGCTCTGAAACTAGCCGGTGCAAATGCCAAAATCGCTAACGTCGGATGGTGCTTCGGCGGAAGCTGGTCTTTGAAATCTGCTTTACTGACAGGCAATCAAAACATCGGTTCGGTAATGTATTACGGAATGCCGGTAAGGGATGCGGAAAAGTTGAAAACTCTGAACTCAGATGTTTTGGGACTATTTGCAACAGAAGAATACATTTCCAAAACTGTCATCGAGGAATTTGCAGCCAGCATGAAAACAGCCGGCAAAGGATTAACCTACAAAATCTTCCCTGCAGCCCATGGATTCTCCAACCCTAGCAATCCAAAATATGATCCGGTTGCAAGCAAAATAGCTTACGACATGGCAATAAGCTATTTGAAAGAAAAATTTAAGGTCTGAAAACCATATGAAAATAAATAGGCCGTCTTTCTCAAGACGGCCTATTTTCCATTTTTGATGAATACTTCTTATTTGTAAAGTCCGTTAAAAAGCATTTTGAAGGTACCGTGAGATTGGGCACGAAAGGTAATTTCAGGTCCAAAGGCATAGAATTTCCCTTTTCCAATCTGGGCTTCAAAAGCAGTAACCCCATTCTTCAAATAGGATTGACCCCAGGCCCAACCACTTCTAAGTGGTTCTTCCTGACCAAACCAGGCAATTGGCTTAACTCCATTCAGGGCTGCAATGGGCGCGAGTTTGAATACCGGGCTATTATTGAAGAGGATGTTTGCTTTTTCACCCATACCGAAGTTTGCCGAATTGGTGTTGTCCACATACATTTCCAGCACACTTCCGGGAATGTAATATTTTTCTCCCGTCAACGACTTCTCTTTTCCGTCTGCACCCATTTCGACAAGTGCGTTGGATACCGGAAGATTCAGATGATAAGCAAGGGAAGTCGAAGCCCCGACTGTGATTATTTTTCCGCCCTTCTCAAGGAATGACTTCAACTGTGGAACAGATGCACTTTTTGAAATACTTCCCAACATGTGATGATACTGGGCGTTGATTTCTTCGGCTTTAGGTTGAGATCTGGTATTTCCTCCAGCCGATCCTGCAGGCGGGATTCCGGGACCGATGAATACCAACACATCAAACTTTTGATTCAAATCACCACCATCAATCTCTTTGGCAAAGACCAATTCATACGGAAAATGAAACTGCTCCATCATCCAACGAACCCATCCTGAAGGCATCGATCCCCCATACACATCAAACAGACCAATTTTTGCTGGCTTTACTTCGAGAGAGCCCGATGGCTGGCTTCTTACCGCTACTGGCTTAACACCGTATTCTTTAGCGGCTGTTTCCAAAACCTTTTTACCTGAACTGGCTACGTAAAAGGATCCTGCGGGAAGACCATTTAATTCAGAAGAAGTGCGATAAACTTTCACCTTAGCTTTTAGCAAATCATTAACCGCCATAAAGCTATTGTTGCCTCTGGAATCCAACAGATAACCTGAAGAACTTGCCAGCGTCGTAGGTACCGGATTTTGAATTTCACCATATGGTACTCTCGCAAAAGGCCCATCAAAGGATTCCATAACACGATCAACTTCTACTCCCATTTGGTAAGCTAATGTCCAACCTGCAGCATCATAAGGACGAATCGGAGGTCCTCCCGGATAAAGAAAATCATTTGGGTGGTCCTGAGCTTCAAACATATCGATCACATGCGGTCGAAATGCCTGTGCGGTCTTCACGATGTACGAACCAGAAGGATACGTTTTTCCATTGACTGTGAAATCAGCGGTAGCTTTGTGAACCAGAATTCCGGATTTGATCAATGCATTCAGAAATTTAATCGCTGTGGGAAAATCTGCCTGGTCAGCTGACAAGATATAGCCACGAGGATCTCTTTTCGAAGGATCATTGTAAACAGAATCATAAAATTGCTTTGGCAATCCCGCTCTGTTTCCAAAATAAACTTCCTCCTCATCCTCTTTCTCAGTTTTCTTTTGTGAAGCCTGGAAAGCATCCTGAATCGCTTTAGCATTCTTAGGATACATCGTCCAGGTATCTTTTCCACCTCTTTCGATTGAGTTTCTTCCCATCAGATAGATGTTATATAGCAACTCATCACCATGACGAACGGCGTGATTCAGAATCGCATAATTGAGGGAAACAGAGTAATCGATTGAACTTCTGAATTTCCAATCCTGAGGAGTAATGGGATAAGGATTGGCATTATTTGGAATCAATCGCTCAGGTACCAAAGGCACCGAAGAAGGAGTTGGACTGCCGATGATTTCGGTCAAAATCCCGATGATGTTATGATAATAAGGGGTTGTTCTCAAACCGCCATTCCACCAGGAAGAAAAAACTGAACCTCCCAAACGAGTATATCCAGGGCGATCTTCCTGATGCAATCTGTTAATCATTGCCGCGCCAACTCCATCCAAACTGGTAGTAAGCAATGGGTCGAATACGTGGTTGAACGGATCTCTATACGGCGGACCAGCCACAACAGTACCCGCAGGACCTGACTGGTGGTGATTGTAAATGATCTGAGGAATCCATTCGATGTATTGCTGGCGAGACATATTGATTGATTCGCTCATATTATTCATGTAGAAATCACGGTTGTTGTCATGACCCACATATTTCTGATAAAGCACCGGGATATTCTGATCCCGTTTCGTTGGATCTTCCTTTCTCATATACCAATCAGACATGATTTCCATCCCATCAGGGTTGGCGTGAACGAGGAGAATGATCACATTATCCAAGATTTTCATCGTTTCCGGATCAGTTCGTGAAGCCAATTGATATAGGGTTTCGATCAATTGATGCGGACCAACCACCTCACTTGCATGAAGACCACCATCGATCCAAATCACCGGTTTGCCTTCAATTGAAAGCTTTTCAGCCTCTTCTTTGGTGATCTCAGCTCTGGCAAGAGTTTGAGAAATCTCTTTATAGCGATCCAGCTTTGCAAAATTGGCCGGAGCAGTCACAATCATCATAGGATGAGATCTTCCAAATTCTGTTTTGCCGATTTCGACAAGTCTCACTCGATCACTTGCCTCATCCACTTTCTTGAAATAAGCTTCAGACTGGGTAAAGTTGGCAAGCTTGTAATCTTCTCCGATATCAAACCCAAAATGGGATTTGGGTGTAGGAACGGTTTGTGCAGACAGGCTCAACGCCAGAAAGCACAAATACATAAATAGTGTAAATCTTAATCTCATATTTGGAAATTTGGTTGGTTTTGAATCAATAGATTCTTCTAAAATAGTAGGAAAAAAGAGGTACCGGTCTTGCCAGCACCTCTTTCAATTGAAATTTTACAGGATCGGGAAAAAGCGGCATTAAAATCGGACTTGAGCTAATCCGAAATTCGGACGAATTCTTTGTATCGGGGATCTGAAATTTCTTGTTTCGTTTGGAAACCTGTTGCATTGAAAAGCCCTG
Organism: Algoriphagus sp.; assembly: GCA_044373795.1. Classification (GTDB taxonomy): domain Bacteria; phylum Bacteroidota; class Bacteroidia; order Cytophagales; family Cyclobacteriaceae; genus Algoriphagus. The sequence continues at coordinate 4,093 of JBILPR010000069.1, forward strand.
GCTTAAGCGTCCATGATTTCAAATCTATTCTAATAGCTCCGATTGGATATTTTGAATTAATCATCAATGCTGATTCTCCTGATTCTCCTTCCAAAATCAATGATTTGGAAGTAGTGAACTTATCTTCTAAGACAATATTGAACCCGACTCCTGTATTCCTTCCATTTTCAACAAAGTTATTGGACACAACATTATTCAAAATCACTTTTCCATTTCCTTCCAGATAAAAGTCCGATCCCAATTTAGAGTTACTTAAATCTATAACTGATCCGTTTTTCAAGACTATTCGAATCAATATAAAAATCTCATGCTTACCGGGTATCTTAAATTGATACCCAAAGTATATTCCTTTTTTATCTGAAATGATTGGATTCAATAAAACCGGAACAACTGATTTGGTATCAACAAGGTGGGTATAGTCAGAAAATTCAACCTCTGGTTCGAATCTGTTTTCCAAATTACTATACCAGCTTATTCGTCCTCCCTTTATTTTGATTCTGTGATTTGCGTACTTGGTAATTAATTGCCTTAATCTCAAACCTTGTGGACGATAATCTATTCGTCCTGAATAGCTAGGACTCAGATCTTCATTTACAAAAAATACATTTTCAAATCGTGCCTCTGAACAAAGCGAGAAAAGACCAACCACAACTGATTTTTCGGGGAATTCTGTTGTCAGTTCAATAGGTTTGATTTCTACAAACCCCAGATTCCCTGAAAAATTCTTAGCCAATTCCACCTCTTCCGTTTTACCCGATTCTGGATGAGTTAATTGAAGTTTATCCCCTTTTTTCCACACCATCGAGTCCGATTTTCCGACAGGAATTATAGAAACAAGTCCTGAAAGTGGCTGTGTGGTCTCTGCCCACAATTGTTTGGAAGTGCTTCTGATCAATCCATGGATTTTAACATTTTTCAAAACCAAATTGACATTATAATCTGTGTACATCAAATGACCAGGAGCTTCATTTCCAAAACTCCAAATTGCCGAACAATTGTTCCTGAATTCGCCATCCAACAAGGCCTGAAAAGCACTTTTTTCGACCTGAAACCTTACATCAGCCAATCCTTCTTCAATTGGTTTATCCAATAGAATCTCTGTATAAGTAATTAATCGGTCAGCTCTTTTCAATCTGACTGGAGGATAGGAGTACTGACTGGCAAATTGTTGCCATGTTTTTGATTTTCTCGCAATACTTTTTACAGTAAAAGTCTTTCCTGAGAAAGACAGCAGGTCATTTGGTTGAATAGTCCATCCCCAAACCTCAAAAACAGAATCAGATACTTTTCCAATCAGGCCTGAGTTACGCAGATCGTCAAGATTTTGAGAAATTAGAGCTCCTGCAAAAGGAATCTTGTCAAATAAATTTAGTTGTTGAGTCCCGAAATCTCGTCCATTTAGATCTTCTTCACCGTTTACCAGCCAAAAATCCCCATTGGTATTTAGTCCGATCTCCTTACCCTCAATAATTAACTTAACGATTTCATCTCTAGTACTCGCGCCTCCGGTCCATTCTTGCGAGGCCAAATGGTACCAGGTAAAGCTAGGACCATCTACTTCGATCCTTGAGGGAGATAAAAACCTGAACCTCAACTTATCAAATCTAAACGCTTTCAAGGATTCCATTTCGATGAAATTACCGGGTTCTTCTTTGGATTTTCCGACCCATTCGATCCGGAGCCCACCATTTATCCGGGCCTTCATGTTATTTGGATCTTTTGAAACCCAATCTCCTTCAAATCTGTAGGTACAAAACTCTGATACATCTCTTCCATCGTGGATTCCTCCTCCATTGCAATAGCCCTGATTTGGCATCGAAAATGACACTCCCGGTCGGACAAAACCAAGTGATTTTTTCATCTCACTTCGAATTTTGAACTGATCAAAATTACTTACACGCTTTAGGCCATGTTGACTGCTTAACGGAGAATCGTCAAAAAAAAATGTCCCATTGGGCACGCCGTATTGGACTACGACCTGTGAATATACTGGAGGAATGTATTGCCAATCGAAGTCAATGTCGACTTTTCCTTCTCCAGGCAGATTAAAGAATTTCCCGTTTTCTCCAAATGTTTCTTTGAAACTACCCGGACTTCCTTCTCCCCTCCCGTATTGGTCACCATTGAAAGCATCCGACATCATCACGTGAATTGCCGGCCGTTCGCCCTCTCCATTGTTTACAAACGAAAGCGTAGTACCAGCTGAAATATCAATTCTTGGAATCCCCAAAGCAGCATAGATCTGACCCGAATTAGCTTTCAACATTGACTTTCGCAGACTGGCTTTTGCCCAAGATTCTATAGCAAATTTGTTATCAAAAAAGAAGATTCCGTCTTGATTGGAGATTGGCTTCAATAGAGAAGTTTGTCCTCCATTATAAGGAAAATCAACAATCAGATTCTTACCATCAACGACTTCCAGCACGCGAGAATAAACTACAGCAAGAGCTCCAGGGAAATAATTCCTTCCTGATTCGGGATATTCGAAGCTACATTTATGAATTCTTGACGGCTCAAGCCATTTACCCTCAAAGGTTTCGTCAAAAACATCATCACTCCCTTCATAGGTAACTTGAGTCGTTGAATCATTAATAGATTGATACTTAAGCTTACCCCAAAACATTTTATAGAAGGAATTGCCTCCGAATTCCTCCAGCGTATTAAAATCTGATCCTGGAGACAATGGCCTCCCAGAAAAATCTGAACAAGTATTTTTCAATTTAACATCCTTTTAAATCCGATTGATTGCACTCTTTGAAATATATAAAATCTGTATAGTCCAAATATTGAACCCAAATTATTTATATATTTTCAATCTCTTTTACCTTCTTTTCCTGTGATGAAAAATTGATCCATTATTTTAATTGAATTGATCATAATTGGAGACTCATGGTCTGCATTAAGTTTGAGAGACAGCGAGAATACTATTTCATGACTCATAAAAATTTGGCTTTTTGTTTAAATCCTGACTTAAGTAAAGTTAAAAATGGCAATCCTTCGAATCGGGAATTGGAAACTTACTTTGGTCAAAAAATGAATGAGTTCGCTTCAAAATATTATTTTGAATGATTTCAAAGTGCAATAGCCTTCCTGTTAAAAATCATTACTTTTGCAACTGTCATCCAAATCAATTCTTCTCCGAAAAAAATCTATCTAACCATGTCCGAGGTTAAAATATTTTCCGGTAGTAACAGTCATTCCCTGGCAGAAAAAATTGCCAAAAATTATGGGAAAAGGCTGGGCGAAATGACCATGTCAAGATTCAGTGACGGAGAGTTGTCACCTAGTTTTGATGAGTCTATTCGTGGCTGCACGGTATTTCTGATCCAAAGCACCACCCCTCCCAGTGACAATCTATTAGAGCTTTGCCTGATGATTGACGCTGCCAAAAGAGCAAGTGCCTACAAAGTCTGCGCAGTAATTCCATATTATGGATATGCACGTCAGGATCGAAAAGATCGTCCCAGAGTTTCCATCGCAGCCAAGCTTATAGCCAATATGCTGACCTCGGCGGGAGCTGACAGAATAATGACTTGCGACCTGCACGCCGGACAAATTCAGGGTTTTTTCGATATTCCCTTGGATCATCTGAACGGATCAGCTATTTTTGTGCCCTATTTGAGTTCGCTGAGACTTCCTAATATGATTTTCGCAGCTCCTGATGTTGGAGGAGTAGCAAGAGCGAGAGGTTATGCCAAGCATTTTGAAGTAGAAATGGTAGTCTGTGACAAGCACAGAAAAAGAGCCAACGAGATTGCCTCCATGCAGGTAATCGGTGAAGTAGAAGGAAAAGACGTGATTTTGGTAGATGATTTGGTAGATACAGCTGGCACTCTTTGCAAAGCTGCCCAAATTCTGAAAGACAAGGGTGCTACGACAGTGAGAGCAATCACGACGCACGGTGTCCTTTCAGGTAAAGCTTACGAAAATATCGAAAATTCAGTTTTAGAGGAATTAGTGATCACAGACACCATCAACCTAAGACATCCATCTTCAAAAATCAGGGTACTGACAGTTGCAGATCTGTTCGCAAAGGCAATTCATGCCGTGACAGGTCACACTTCTATCAGTTCATTATTTATCTAGAACCAATTTTAAATACAATACAATATGAAAACACTTGAGATTATAGGGTTTAAAAGAGCAAATCTCGACGGCCAGAGCCTGAACGAAGTTAGAGATTCAGGTAATGTTCCTTGCGTAGTTTATGGACCAGGTATCCCTGAGCAAATCCATTTCTATACTCCGATTATCCTTTTCCGCGAATTGATTTATACTCCTGAAGTTCACCTTGTAGAGTTGAACATTGAAGGAACTATCATCAAGGCGGTTTTGAAAGAAGCACAATATCACCCGGTAAGTGAAATGATCCTTCACGTAGACTTCATGGCCTACACTGAAGACAGACCTATCAAGTTTGAAATTCCTGTTAAAGTAGAAGGTAGCTCTCCTGGCATCGCCAAAGGTGGTAAGTTGGAGTTCAAAACCAGAACTTTAAAAGTAAAAGGACTTGCTAAAGATTTCCCTGACTTCGTGAAAGTTGATATCTCAGATCTTGATCTGGGTAAATCATTCAAAGTAAGTGATGTAAAAGTTGAGGGATTTGAAATCCTGACCAGCCCGAATGTATCGATTGTGACTGTTGGTATTCCAAGAGCACTTAGAGGCAAGAAAGGCGAAGTTTAATTCACCGCAAAACTTAAAATCAATCCTGCCCTTTTCGGGGCGGGATTTTTTATTTTAGCACTTTAGACTTTCCAAAGCATAAAATCGAGCTTGACGCAGACGTCACACGGAGGAATGATTATCGCCATGCGAGATTATACATGGCCTTTAAATCAAATTATAATCATATGAAATCGAGCGTGACGGGTTGGTCACACAATGGAATGATTTTCAACCATGCGAGATTCCATCTGACCATAAAAAAACAAATTATAAACAGATGAAATATCTGATCGTAGGATTGGGCAATATTGGCCCGGAATATGAACTGACCAGACACAATATAGGATTCCTGACCGCAGACCGACTGGCTGATATGCAAGACTGCCAATGGAAAAGCGATCGACTGGCTTTCAAAACTGAGTTTAAACATAAAGGACGATCCATTCACCTGATCAAACCCACCACTTACATGAACCTGAGTGGGAAAGCGGTGAACTACTGGATGAAGGAATTGCAAATCCCAAAAGAGAATGTTCTCGTGATTGTGGACGATGTAGCCATACCTTTCGGGAAAATCCGAATGAGATCCAAAGGAAGTGCGGCTGGCCACAATGGACTGAAAAATATTGAAGAACTAACAGGAGGCCAAGATTATCCCAGACTTCGAATGGGCATAGGAGATGACTTTCCGAAAGGCAGGCAGGTGGACTTCGTTTTGGGAAGATTCACAAAGGCCGAATTCGAAACTTTACCAGAAATAATAGACAAAGCCATCGAGATGACCTTGGCTTTTTGCACAGTCGGAATCTCTCAGGCCATGACTCAATTCAACGATTGATCGTAAAGATTTGGATTTCCCCAAAACTCCCATTTTATTTGCACCACTTCAGGCAACTGATTTATAAAGAAGAGGCGAGAGATTAGGCTCGATGACCCTCTGGCAACCATCCAAAATACCGGAAAGGTGCCAAGTCCTACCCTTCGCGGGAACTATAAACTGGCTTAATTCAAAAAAATCCCTTTTTAGTTCGATTGCCGCCTTTCGGGTTAGATTTTCTAATCAGACCGAAAGAGTATTCTTAATTTCTAACCAGTACTACAGAATGAGCGAGCATTTCGAAACCAATTCCATCCGGATCAGTAGTTCAAAATCCGATCAAAAAGAGCATTCTGCTCCCATCTACCTATCATCCAGCTTCACCTTTGATTCGGCTGAGGAAGCGAGAGCAACTTTCGCAGATGAACTTCCCGGATATATATATTCCCGATACTCCAATCCTAATTCCAGCGATCTGATTCAGAAAGTTTGTGCAGCAGAAGGAACAGAGGATGGAATAGCTACTGCCTCCGGAATGGCTGCCATGTTTGGAAGTATTGCTGCTTTGCTACAGCAAGGTGACCATATTTTGGCATCGAGGTCCTTGTTCGGATCCACTCATCAGCTGTTGACCCGGGTATTTCCCAAATGGGGAATTACCTCGACTTATGGCGATATTTCCGATTTTCAAAACTGGGATAAGCTGCTGCAAGCCAATACCAAAATGCTCTTCATCGAAACTCCCTCAAATCCGGGATTAGAGATCATTGACTTGGAATGGGCTGGAAAATTTGCAGCGTCACACAATCTGATTCTTGTCGTGGACAATTGCTTTGCAACTCCATACCTGCAGCAACCGGCAAAATGGGGCGCTCATATTGTGACCCACAGCGCCACTAAGTACATAGATGGCCAAGGAAGAGTGATTGGCGGATTAATTTTAGGCTCTACTGAACTGATAAAGGAGGTTCAGTTTTTCACCCGGCACACGGGTCCTGCCATTTCGCCTTTCAATGCGTGGATTCTTTCAAAAAGTATGGAAACCCTTGCGGTAAGAATGGACAGGCACTGCGACAACGCGGAGAAAGTTGCCAACTACTTTGAAGGAAACTCTGAATTGGAAGCTGTCAAATACCCGTTTTTGAAATCTCATCCCCAGCATCATCTGGCCATCAAACAAATGAAACGCGGAGGAGGAATCATCACACTGACGCTTAAAGGCGGTTTAGCCCGTGCTCAGCGATTCATTGACCAATTAGATATGATTTCATTGACTCCAAATCTGGGAGATAGCCGGAGCATTGTGACTCATCCGGCTTCGACTACCCATAGTAAGCTTTCGGTTGAGGAGCGCGCAAAAGTTGGGATTTCAGATGGCTTGATCCGCCTTTCTGTCGGATTAGAGCATTATGAGGATATTATTCTCGACGTAGAACGAGCAATTGAAAAGTCTAAGTAATAACGAAAGGTCCTACTCAGAACCTTTCGCTATTTTATCTACCAGGTAGTTTGTCTCAACTTTGGAAAGGCCCGAATGATATCGCTAAGGCTGATTTGACCTACCAACTTCCCGTCTTTCATTACCGGAAATCTCCTTATTTTGAGTTCCAGAAATTTCTGAGCGGCATCAAAAAGCGACAAGTCAGGTGAAAGAGTGATGACGTTTTCTGTCATGTGTTCGCCTACTTTTCCGGGAAATTTTGGAGTGTTGGTATATTTCCCTTTTATAATCTCTTTCAGGCAATCCACTTCTGAAATTATCCCAACTAAAGCTCCGGACTCATCCAAAACGGGAGCCCCGGATATTTTCTTTTTGGTCAACACTTCAAGCACCTGATCTATGGAATCATCAGGTCGGAAGGTAATCAGGTTGGTGCTCATATGGTCTTTGACCAAAATCTGATCTAGTGGAGATTTCTTGGGTTCAACAACCCTGACTCCTTGAAAACTTTTAACCATGGTCGAAAGAAATTTGTTGGAAAAATAAATTACCGATTATTGCCTATAAATAAAAACTATAATCCATTATTTCTCATAATTCAACTGATAATAATTGAATTATTCATTTTTATAAAATATTATTTCGACTCATTTCGAAGAATAACGAAAGGTTTCCAAGGCTTTGTAGGTTGAGCGTACAGATCATTAAATTCAAAAGTCCCTACCACCAAGTCAGAATCTCCATCTTTGTCAATATCTCCCTTCGTCATCGTCAGCCAATGAGAATCAATATTTTCCTTAATCACAAAGGGCGCAAAATCACCATTTCCAGATTGTCTGAAGTAAATTAAATCCTGACGGGGAGATTGTTTTATATCCGGAAAAAAGGCAAGAACGAATAAGTCAAGATCCCCGTCCTGATCAAAATCATCTACCTCAAGTCCGCTTGCGCCATAAAGCGGATAAAACCACTCTTCTTCAAATTCACCGTCACCGTCATTCAAAAAAACCCGAACTCCATGGTAGTTTTTCAGAATCTGCGAAAGATCAGCATTGTTACCATTTACCAAAATGATATCCCGATACCCATCTCCATTGACATCTTCGAACCTAAAATCGCTTGAGCCGAAAGAAGGATGAAAACGAATCAACGGCTTTTCAACAAACTTTCCATCCCCCTGATTGATCCAGGTAGAAATTCCTTCCTGAGCCTGTGCAATCAAACTCAGCATATCCAAGTCTCCATCTCCGTCAAAATCAACCGAGATTGTTCTTCTTGCACCTGGAATCGACTTTAAGATTATTTCCTTTTCTTGACCATTTTCGGATAAGTAAAGGCTCAGTTTTCCCAGATGATCTCCAAAATGAGAAACTAGCCGATCCATTTCTCCATCGGCGTTCCAATCAGCAGTTTCCACATGAACAGGCCTAATGAGTTTATCAAGGAGGATTTCTTTTGTCCAGTTATTGTTTTGATATGAAAATCTGGACAAGGTCCCAAGCGTGTCTTTGGAGGGATCCATCAATCCCATCGCAAGCAAATCGAATGATTTATCGGAATTCCAGAGAATTTCGACAGGCGCCACATCGGTAGCAATAGAATCTTTCAACTTGAATCCATTTTTGGAATCCAAAACAAACAAGGATTTAAATCTGTTTCCAACCCATAAATCCCCGCTCTGAGGATGAATTCTTACCATCGTGGTAAGACTGGGAAATACCTTGAAAAAATTAGGCTCTTCCACCTTGAATCCGGGAATTCCAAGTTTAGGGATTGTTTTTTCTGCTTGTGGCAAAGGCTTTTCGGGAGCATTACTGAGATAATACTCTTGAATTTTTGCCCAATCTTCTCTTTTGATTAACTGAGCTTTTGAGTAAATCCCCGGAGGAACGCCTGAATCTTCAGGGAGTTCCGTCCCAAAATCCTCCTCCAGATAAAGCCCCATCCGCTTTCGCATGTCCGGAAGGACCTTGGTTTCCCAGGTAATCCGATCCAAAATATCCGGCTCTGGCTTGAGGTGGCAACTTCCGCAATAGGCCTCAGCCAATCTTTCACCAGTTAGATTCAAATCCGAAGCAGCCAGTTGCTCGAGGGAAAGTGGGGGTTGTTTCCGCTCAGAAATAGGGTTGCACCCAAGTACAAAAACAAGAAAACAGGCAAAGACAAAACTTACTATTTTCATTCTCCTATTACCTCCAAAAACTCATTTACCAGATTATGGTCAACTCTTAGATGGTGAGTGAATGATTTGGGATCATCCGAAAATGAAAGCCCAGGTCGAACGTATTCATTTTGCGAAAGCTTCCACGTTTTACAGGAAGCGTGGATTTCACGCAGATATCCTGATTTCTTTAAAATCGAAACATGTTCTGGCTTCGTCCCTCCGCCAGGCATGATACTTATTCGGTCTTTTGCTTTTCCCATCAGTTCCAGCAAATTATCTAGACCCTCCGTAGCTGTGTTTTTTCCTCCTGAAGTCAATACTCTATCAAATCCACATCCAATAATTTTCTCCAATGAATCATGGAGATCACTGGAAGCATCAAAAGCCCGATGAAAAGTACAAGGCTTTCCTGAAGCAGAGCGCATCAAAGTTTGGCAAGCATCTGTATTTACTTTTCCCTGATGATCCAGAATCCCAAACACAAATCCATCTGCACCTTGCTCACCCAGCAACTCAATGTCTCTTTTCATGACCATGAGTTCTTTCTGAGAATAGGCAAAATCTCCTCCTCGCGGTCTGATCATTACAAAAACCGGAATATCAATTTCCGCTTTCAGGAATTTAACCATTCCTGCACTGGGAGTTTCTCCCCCTTCCGGAAAATTTGAACAAAGCTCCAACCGGTCAATTCCAAATTCAGCAGCCTCTAGAGCAGCTTCCAGGTTAAAGACCGGAGCCTCAAATATTATTTTATTCATGGGGTGAAATGACTTTTCGAGTCAATTAAATCATTGTTTGAGACAGTTGCCTTAGCAAAGTTGAACCCCGGATGAACAGCAAATGCTCCTGTTTCTCCTTCTTTGTTAATCGCCAAAAAACCCGCCTGGATATCCTTGATGTTCTTATTTTTTGCAATCAGCCTTTTCACAGCTTCCTCACATGCTTCTTGCGGTGTACGTCCCTGCCTCATCAATTCCACGATCAGGAAACTTCCACAAATCCGGATAATTGATTCCCCCAGTCCTGTGGCAGTCGCAGCCCCAACTTCATCATCGACGAAAAGTCCCGCCCCGATAATAGGGCTGTCTCCTACTCTTCCGTGCATTTTATAAGCCAGCCCACTCGTAGTGCAGCTTCCTGCCAACTTACCATTTGCATCGATCCCTATCATTCCAATCGTATCGTGATTTTCAATATTGATGATTGGCTTGTATTGACTGGTTACTTTCCATTTCTCATATTCGATTGCTGCATTTGGGCTTAGGACTTCTACTTCCAAAGGAAATCCCTGCGAAATTGCAAACTGCCTTGCTCCTTCTCCTACCAGCATTACGTGGGGAGTTCTTTCCATCACCATTCTTGCAAGCGCAATGGGGTGCTTGATTTGTCGAACAAAAGCTACTGTGCCACAAGACCCATCACCGGTCATAATCGATGCATCAAGAGTGGTAATTCCTTCCCGATCAGGAAGTCCCTGCAGTCCTACGGAAAGATTATCCATATCCAATTCAGTGACTTTCACTCCGGCTTCTACAGCGTCCAAAATACTTCCACCACCTGTCAACTTAGCCATTGCAGCCTCATTTGCTGGAATTCCATGATTCCAGGTGGACAAAATCAAAGGCTTTTGACCTGCGAAAATCTCAGTCGGTCCCTGAGCGAAAACTTGGTTTAAACCTGGAATAAAAAATGCAGAACCCATCAGGGACTGTTTAATAAACTTTCTTCTTTGGGACATAAGGCTTATTTTAGAATCAGCCTTTCAAATTATCAAAAATGGGCCGAAATCACCCATTAAACCTTCAAATCCTTTCAAAAATCAATGAAACCATATCTTCTTAAAGAAACCAATTGGAAAAAACTTCAATCGCATCGGTATGAATTGGCGGTACTTCCCTGGGGAGCAACCGAAGCGCATAATTACCACATGCCATACGGCACAGATGTGATCGAGGCGGATGAAATAGCAGCGGAAGGTGGCAGAAAGGCTTGGGAAAAAGGTGCCAATGTGGTGATAATGCCCACGATTCCTTTTGGTGTAAATACCGGTCAATCGGATATCTATCTGGACATCAATCTCAATCCAAGCACTCAACTTTTAATACTTCGGGATATCATTGAGGTACTGAATAGACAGGGCTTGAAAAAATTATTGATCCTGAATAGCCATGGAGGAAATGATTTCAAAACTATGCTTAGAGAGCTCGGGCTTAAGTTTCCCGAGATGATGCTTTTTACCTGCAACTGGTTTCAGGCTTTGGATAAGACAAAGTTTTTTGAAGAATCAGGTGATCATGCCGATGAGATGGAAACCTCCTTGATCATGTATTTGAATCCTGAGTTAGTACTTCCATTGGAAGAAGCCGGTGACGGAGACGAAAAAAAGTCAACAATCAAAGGGCTTCAGGAAAAATGGGCTTGGGCTGAGCGGAAATGGTCTCAGGTGACCGAAGATACCGGAATCGGTGATCCAAAAAAAGCCTCCCCTGAGAAAGGAAGGCTTTATTTTGATGCTGTCACAGACAAAGTAGCTGATCTGATGAAGGATATTTGCGATG
>JBILPR010000336.1:0-4700 GCA_044373795.1 Algoriphagus sp.
TACTCGTTGTTTGTATTTTTCAACAGGGCGAAGTCTTTTCCTTTCTCGTAGAATTTCTCCTCACTGATCATTCCGTATTTCACGAAGAGTCCGATGTCATTCCACTTTTCTTCGTAAGCTTTTCTGTCTTTTTTGTACAACTCACCCAGCTTGTCCGCCACCTTTTTGGTGATGTAGCTGTTGATTTTCTTCACGTTGCTATCCGCTTGCAGGAAGCTTCGGGACACGTTCAACGGAATATCCGGAGAGTCGATCACTCCATGAAGCAGCATCAGAAACTCAGGAACGATGTCCTTCACTTCGTCGGTGATAAATACCTGACGGCTGAAAAGTTTGATCTTGTTTCTCTGAAGTTCGAACTCGTTTTTCACTTTCGGAAAATAGAGAACTCCCGTCAGGTTGAATGGATAATCCACATTCAGGTGAATCCAGAAAAGCGGATCCTCGCTCATCGGGTAAAGCTCCTTATAGAATTTAAGGTAGTCTTCATCTTTCAGATCGCTTGGCGACTTGGTCCAGATTGGCGCTGTGGTGTTGACGATATTGTCCACCTCGACAGATGTCCATTTCTTGTCGCCTTTTTCGTCTACTCCGTCTTCTACGCTTTCGTTCTTGGTGCCAAACTTGATCGGTACCGGGAGGAATTTGCAGTATTTATCCAGGATTCCCTGAAGCTTCCACTTGTCGAGGAATTCTTCAGAGTCTTTGTTGATATGAAGGATGATTTCCGTTCCGCGGTCTGTGCGCTCGCCTTTGCTGATTTCAAATTCGGTCGAACCGTCGCAAGTCCATTTCGCAGGTTCTGATCCTTCCTGATAGGAAAGCGTATGGATCTCCACTTTGTCTGCAACCATAAAGGCTGAGTAGAAGCCAAGACCAAACTTTCCGATGATTTCATTGGCGTCTTTTGCATCCTTGAATTTCTCCACAAACTCCTCAGCACCGGAGAAAGCCACCTGATTGATGTACTTTTTGATTTCCTCAGCCGTCATCCCCAGACCGCGATCCGAGATGGTGATGGTTTTCTTTTTCTCGTCGAAAGCTACTTCGACTGTTACATCTCCGAGTTCGCCTGTGTACTGACCTAATGTCGCAAGACGCTTGATTTTCTGCGTCGCATCGACAGCATTGGAGACGAGTTCCCGAAGGAAAATCTCATTGTCAGAATAGAGGAATTTCTTGATAATCGGGAAAATGTTCTCGGTATGGATCGAGATCGTACCTTTTTCCTGCATGGTTATAAATCGGTTAAGTTGAAAACGTGATTACTTATACTCCTCTTATCAAGGGTCGTTCCAGTGTCGTTTGCGGTGCCATTTTGGCAGTTTGGATTTCGGAGGTATGATTTCGGATTTATGATTTGCCATCCGGGAACAGGCCCCATAGTCCCCAATATAGCGTTGCCTGTTTTGTTCAACTTTCATAATTTCCATCAGGCAATTATAAGCCGGAGGAACTTCTTGGGACTTTTAGAATTAAGCCTTTTTCTCCTTTTGATATGACCGACCGACAATCCTTTTTAAAAATTAACTGCCTGGAACGGCAGATGACAATGTCCACTACCAAAGCGCCGAGATACTGATTAATCTTTCAGTTCTTCCGAAATGAAAGTATTACGGCACCAGCCACTGTCCTACCCATTGCCCTTCTTTTTTGGTAAACAGGATTTTCAAATGCTTCAATCCATTGAGTTGGAGCACTTCGAATGAGTGGGGGATAAATCGCAAAACAGAAAAATAGCGGTCATCGATTTCTTCCGCCCAGTTAAAAGCTTCCTCCGGGTTTGAAATTTCCGTTCCCGGTGCCAAAACAGAATTGTACGCCAATCGGGAATCTCCCTTTAATCTTCCCCAAAAAACATCACTCACCAAATCCTGATGGTGAATTTCAGCCTTTGCCCGAACCCGGATTTGGACCCGCTTTTCAGGATGATAAAAATGGAGAGTAGCCGTTGGGTTTGCTCTCAGTTCAAAGACTTTATCAGACCTGAAATCCGTGAAAACATACAAATCCAGCACCTTCTCAAACTCTCTGAGGATAACGGTCCTGACTTCCGGTCCTTGTTCACTCTGAGTTCCCAAACTGACAAATCGAAAAGGATGACTGGTATCAAACCATCCAAGATTGAGTTCGTGAAGGACAGCTTGCCAGATTTTTTCGGGGGATTGATCTTGAGTAAAAAGCATAAGGATTTGAAATTTTTAAAATGATCAAACAATGGTTTTGAAGAGATAAAGGAAAAAGCCCCGTCATTGTTTGACAGGGCTCATTCTTCCACTAAATTTTTTGAATTCCAATCCCTAGCCAAAATCCAGCTAGATAAGGGTTGAAGTGCAAAATAAAGAGCTGTGGTCTGTCGACAGTCGTCTGTGGACGATTATCCGCCACTTTCTGAGTCATTTTTGATATACTGGCAATATTGCGGATAATCATATTACGTTTTTTTCTTTGGCACCAAGAAAGGAATCTTCTCATCAACCAGGCTTTTCTCCAAGCCGTTGACGCCATCCATCGCCTCGTTCACTTGATTTTTGACGGTCTCGTATTTTCCAAGCAGATCCTTGGCTCGAAGCTTTTGGCCTTCAGTCACCGGTGGTTCGCCATCATTGATCGCTCCATAAATATGCAGGAGATCTGCATCCAGTTTATTAGGGAAATTGATGACATCCTGAAAAGTTTTCTGCTTTGTTTGGATCAATTCTGCCTCAGCAGCATCCACAGATTTGACTACCTCAGCAGCCTGCTTATGCCATTCCGCAAATTCTTCTTTGTCCACACGATCTTGCAGATCTTTGATCTGAGTTCTCAGACTTCTGAGATTTCCAGCCATTTGACGTGTGTCAAGGATTGCTGCTCTCAGGGAAAGTAAGGTTTCATTCTGCACCTGATAGTCCGAGGCAGTTGCAGTCCAACGTGGATCCGGTTTGACCTCCAATTCTTGGGAGATTTCCTGACCATCGTATTTTAAAACAACCTCATATTTTCCCGGAACCACCCGCTGAGCTGATGATCCAATTCCGGAGAAAACTCCCTCAACACCTTCGAAAGACTCCATTCCCAAATCCCAATTCAATCGGTTCATTCCGGATTTTTTCTCAATCTTTCCGATTTTGGCTTTTGAATCAGTCGTATATTTTCTAAGAACGTTGCCTTCACCATCTCGAACTTCCGCTTCCAAAAGCACAGAATCTTTACTGTCTTTCAGATAATACAAAACCGAAAATCCGGGATATGGATTTTGGCCCAGTTGCGGATTTTTTCCTCTCGAGGCATAATCCCGAATCGCAGGCTCAGCCTGATACACATAGAAACTGGTTGCCGCAGCTTTTCCCAGTTCATACAGAGGATTCAAATCATCCAAAACCCAAAATGCACGGCCGGATGTGGCAATGATCATGTCATTATCCTGAATCATCAGGTCGTTGATGGGAACAACGGGCAGGTTCAACTGAAACATTTCCCAAAGCTTACCCCCATTAAAAGAAATATAAAGACCGGTTTCCGTACCTGCGTACAAGAGATCCTTTTGCTTGGGATCTTCCCGGACTACTCTGACGTGCGCTTCTTTTGCAAACCCACTCACCAAACGTGTCCAGGTCTTTCCATAATCTGCAGACTTAAAGACATGTGGAGTGAAATCATTGAATTTATAGCTGTTGAAGGCCACATAAACCGTCGCCGGATCATGAGGAGAAACTTCGATCTGATTGACCATCCCATCCGGTGTGTTTGGAATGGTGACGTTTGTCCAGCTTTTTCCACCGTCTTGGGTTACATGAAGCAGTCCATCATCTGCCCCTGCATACAATACATCCGGTGTATGCGGAGATTCTGCCAGATACAGGATGGTGTGATAAACTTCTCCCCCGGCACCCTCATTAGTAATGGGGCCACCGCCCGGAATCAAATGCGTGCTGTCATTTTTTGTCAGGTCAGGTGAAACCTCTTCCCAGCTTAATCCCCGGTTCTTGGTTTTCAAAATCACATTTCCGGCATGATAAATCACGCTTGGATCATGCTTGGAAGCAATAATTGGGGCATTCCAGTTGAATCGGTACTTAACTTCTCCGGGATTGGAGGCAAGACCCTGATATGGATAAGCCATCACGTCTTTCTCCAGTTTGGTGGAGCTGTTCCATTCCGTGATGATCCCCTGATAGCATCCTGAATAGATAAAAATAGGGTTTTCGGGATCAAAAGCCGAATACGCTGACTCACATCCCCCGACGGCGTAAAAATCACTCCATCCAATTCCTGAACCATTGGCCCGGGAGGCAACTGATACTGAGGAATTATCTTGCTGTCCTCCATAAATCCGGTAAGGGTACTGCTTATCTACATTGACACGGTAAAATTGTGCGGTAGGCTGATTATCCTGACGAGACCAGTTTTTCCCGGCATCGATCGAAACATTGCCTCCGCCGTCATTTGCATTAACCATGTACTGAGGTTGTGCTGGATTGATCCAAAGCTGATGATTGTCGCCATGCCGGGAATTGAGGTCTGCGAAAGTTTTTCCTCCATCCTTGGATTCCACCAATGGCGCGTTCATGATGTAAACCGTTTCGGGTTCGGTCGGGTGCGCCAGAATATGCATGTAATACCAGGAACGAGCTCTGAGTAAGCGATCATCGTTGACCAGTTTCCAGTTTTTCCCGGCATCGTTGGAGCGGTAAAGCCCGCCTTCTTCGGCTTCAATA
>JBILPR010000070.1:0-15672 GCA_044373795.1 Algoriphagus sp.
TTTGATTTTGGGTAAAACCTCCACTTGCTCTCAGCATAATTCCCCAAATTGGTTTCAGAAAGAAATGCTTTTCCAAATCGAACTTCCCCAAATACTGAGGTGAATTCAAAACCAGATTTGTGTAAACCCCCTCGGGTATTCCGGTATTTTCAATAATTTCCTTATTTCCAGCGGAAAATTCCCCCGTGAACCAAAACCCTTTTCTGGGAAAAACTGATGAGTTCAATTTGTTCCAATCCCAGCCAATCCCGTATTGATTCCATCGAAAATCGGCCACATCAGGTAATTCAGTGGCATTTTGATAGGCTGCCGTTGAAATCAAGTCGCCAGCCTTTCGCTTGGTGAAAAATCTCAAATACCCACCTCTTTTTAACCTGTACCCAAAATCCAAAACGAAGTTTCGGTTCAAAAAAGTGGTGTCTTGTTTGAGAAGGTTAAACCCTAAGTTGAGGTCTAAAGGCGAATTGAACAGAAAGGATTCTTTGGCCATTAAATCCAATGACTGGGTTGAAATATTCAACCGCTGCCAATGCAAAGCAAGGTCCCGGCCTTTGCCACCCAGGTGGTACAGTTCCAAATCAAGCTGCCCTGTAATCAACATTTTCCCAGGCTCATTTTCATTAGGTAACAGGCCGATGATTCCATCCAGCACATTTGCTCTTCGATCATGCAGGCTGAAAGTTGGCCTTGCCCTTTTTTTCTGAAAGGTTATTTCAGATTGACCTGCTAAAGAAAAATAAGGCGATCTTCCCAAGGTCAAAATGCTTTCTTCGAATTCCCTTTGAGAAAAGGGATTTCCCGGCTCGATTCCAGTAAGATTTTGGACATATCGGGACAGGGTTTTCGTTTGGCCGGAAACAGCTATACTATCCCAGGTAATCAAAGGTCCAAAATCAAAATTGAGAGTGGCGCGAATGGAGTCTCCTTCCAGCTTGAGACTATCCAGATTGACTATCGCAAAAGGATAACCTAAATCCTCAGCTTCCAAAATCAATCGATCCATCCAGTCAGAAATCGAAGTAAAATCTTTACCGATTGGGCCAATTTTCCCAGCCAATTCTGCCGGGACATTTCTTGTCTTAACTTCCGCCCAAGCGTACTTTGGTCCTGGAAAAAACTCAACTAGCAAGGAATCTATCGCCGATATTTCGATTTTTCTGAATATTTCCAGATATCCCTCCTTTTGAAATGTTTCTGAAATCGAATCCAAATAGGTATTGCTTTGAACTGAATCCTGAAAAAATCTCCAATAGATTCCTCTTGTTGGCGTTTTGCTTTCCCACCTTATCCAAGTGGAAGTTTGACCCAGACAGACTGTTTCCTCCGCAAAAAAGAAAATAAAAACGGCCAAAAACAGGGTTTTCAAGGGACTGCTGCAGAATGATTATATTTGCAAATTAACAGAAATCGCATTGGCAGGCATTTATATTCACATTCCATTTTGCAAGCAAGCTTGCCATTATTGCGACTTCCACTTCAGCACTAACCTGACCAGAATGGAGGAAATGGTCGCCATGATCTGTAGGGAGCTTGATTTGCGAAGGGACTATTTGTCCGGATCCACAATCGAAACTGTCTATTTTGGAGGAGGAACCCCCTCCCTGCTTACTCCAGATATGCTGGAAAGGATATTAAGCTCTGTTTCCAAAAATTACTCCTCCAACTTGAAAGAGGTTACCATGGAATCAAATCCGGATGACCTGCATCTGACAAATCTTGAATCCTGGAAATCACTTGGAATAAACCGCCTCAGTCTTGGAATTCAAAGTTTCGACGAAAAGGTACTGAAATTTTACAATCGGGCACACAGCGCCAAAGAATCCAAGGAAGCAATTCAAAAGGCAAGAAAGGTTGGTTTCGAGAAGTTCAGCATCGATCTGATTTATGGATTTCCATATCCTGACCATTCTCTTTGGAAAAGAGATTTAGCCGAAGCTATTGCTCAGGATACAGGACATATTTCAAGTTATTCCCTCACAGTGGAGCCAAAAACAGCCTTAGGTAATTGGGCGACAAAAGGAAAATTCAAAGCTGCAGAGGAAGATTTCATCGCCGAACAATTTGAATACTTACAGCAAGAAACCGAAAAAGCAGGTTTGATTCAATACGAAGTTTCGAATTTTGGAAAACCCGCCCATTTCGCTTTGCACAATACAAACTATTGGAAAGGTGTGCCTTACTTGGGAGTCGGCCCCAGTGCACACTCTTTCGACGGAAAAAAAAGAGGGTTCAATCCCTCTCACAACAGCCAATACATTTCTAAACTTCAGAACCATCAAATCCCTTTTTCCGAAGATCGACTGACGCCAGATGAGCAATTAAATGAATATTTACTCACCGGGCTTCGCACTATTTGGGGAATAGATTTCACTTACGTTCAAGCAGAATATGGTAAAGACCTGATCGCTGACAAAAAGCAGATTTTGGATCGAATGGCTAATCAGGGCTGGCTGATTTGGAAGGAGAATAATCTATCTTTGACCAAATCAGGGGTGCTTCTTGCAGATAGCATAGCCGCCTCCTTATTTGTCTAACTATACAATGAGCAAAGACTCCTATTTCAGTCGAAAAAAAGAAGCAGCACCGCTGGAAGCAGCCTTCAACGACTTGCTTAAAGCCTATCGTCTTGAGGGGAAGTTCAGAGAGAAATCACTCATACATGACTGGCCGGAAATCGTAGGAAAAACCATCTCAGATCGCACAGACTCTGTTTCGATCAAGGATAAAAAACTCTACGTGAAGCTCTCATCCGGACCCGTGAAAAAAGAACTGATGATGAATAAAGGCAAAATGCTCATGCTGATTGAAGAGAAATATGGAAAGGGTGTAGTTGAGGATCTCATTTGTTTTTAAAAGATCAACCATCCTTAGAAAATATTTTTAGACTTTTTAACAATCCATGCAATTTGGTAACTTATCCCGATTCGCCTTATTCCATTCCGAATGAGTAATATTGTGGAAGCCAGTCCATGATCAAACTACCACCAATTAATATCGGAAAGCTCAGTATGCTACTCGCCATTCTGGTATGGCTTGCTCTGCTTTTTGTAGATTTGGTTAGACTTTTTGGGATTATCAATTCGATAGATTCGGGTATAGCTGCCGAGTTTACCCTGATTTTGGAAATCCTATTTTTCCTCTCAGTTTATTCGTTTTACAACTATTCCATCAATAAAAATGCACAAAATGACTTTCTGAATTTGATTTGGAGAGCAGCGTCTACCGGCATTTTTTCTGTAGGATTTTTCCTTCTAATCAGACTTCTGTACCTTTTGCTTGGAGATAGCAAGCTCGGACAAGAACCTTTTCTTCTAAACTTTTTTTATCACGTCAAATTTGCCTTGGTTTCCATTTTTCTTATTTCATCCTCCTTGCTTTGGAAGCATCTCATTCTTTATCAAAAAAGTAAACAAGTAGTTAAGCAATGGCAAGCATATGAATTTGCGATGCTGGTGGCCATGTTTTTTATCTTTTTCAACAAGAACAATCTCGATTCCAGTTTTCTATTTGGAATGGTGATCCTTTTAGGACTTGGTCTGGTCCTTTCCAGCAATCTAAAATGGATTCCGTACCTGACTTTCAAAGAGAAATGGAAATCCTTGCTATTCCTTTCATTGATAATCCTGAGCTGTGTTTACTTGTTTTCGCAGACACTGGAATTCAGCAATTCAGACATTTATCCAGTAAATCTGACAGACAACTTATTTCTAATTTCGCTCTTCGGATTCATCCTGATCTATGCCATTTTCAGCTTTTTAGTAACTCTTTTCAACTTACCGACCTCATCGGTTTTCGAGCAAAAACTTACAGAGGCAATAAGTTTTCAACGATTGAGCCAATCCATTCAGCCTGGAGAAAATGAAGAACAGGTTCTTGATATCCTGATGGATTCGTGCATGAGTGCTTCTTATGCAGATGCCGCTTGGCTTGAAATGACCAATTATCAATCCCAGAGCTTGCTGCAGGATCGATCTATTGATCCCGATACCAGGACTGAGCTTACCTATCTGATTGGAAAACAAAAAGCTGCACAAGATTGGACTTCTGAAAATCAAACTGAGAAACTGACCCCCATTACCATGAGATTGGGTCATCCAAAATTTGAATCTATCCTTCTGGTTCCACTTATTGTGAACAAAACAGCCATTGGAAAAATGGTGCTTTGCAAAGAAGTGCGGGATGGATTTAATAAAGAAATGGTGAATATCATCACCACTTTTGCCCGACAGGCCTCGATTGCAGTGGAAAATCACCGTCTTCTGAATCAAGCTATTCAAAATGAACGCTATCAGGAAGAGCTAAAGATCGCACAGCGAGTTCAGAAAGCACTCCTCCCAACAAAGCTTGACCACAATGCCGGATTTGATATCTGTGCTTATTCCAATGCCGCTGATGAAGTAGGCGGTGATTACTATGACACCTTCAAACTCGATGAGGATCGCTTTGTATTTATCATTGGCGATGTCTCTGGAAAAGGTACTTCGGCAGCCTTCCACATGGCTCAGATGAAAGGGATCTTTCAAAGCTTGATTCAACTAGATCTGGGTCCTGCAGAATTTATGATCCGGGCAAATTCTGCTTTGGGTAAATGTCTGGAAAGAAACCATTTTATAACGGCCTCAATTTTCATCATAGATACCCGAGAAAATATAATCCGTCATGCACGAGCCGGTCATGTACCTACATTGATGCATAGTTTTGTCCATCAAAAATCAGAATACTTGGCAATAGACGGACTCGGTTTGGGAATTTTAAGAAACAAGCAATACGAAAACCACGTTGAAGAGAAAACTTTCAAGTACCAACCAGGAGATGTACTGGTATTATTTACGGACGGAATCGCAGAAGCAAAAAATGAAAATTCACTTCAATTTGGCTTTGAGCGAATAAGATCGCTTTTGGAGATTTCACACCACCAGGGACCACGAGAAATTCAGTCTAAAATCATCGATTCCCTTCACAGCTTTGTAGGAGGAGACGGGATGATTGACGATGATTATTCCATCATGGTGGTGAAATTTAATGAGTGCCAAAAAACTAAAATCAGGATTCCAAGCATATGATAAGTATTGAAACCCAAAAAGAAAACGGACATGATCTCTTGATCCTTAAAGGTGAAGTGGATGCCAGCAACTCAGTAATGTTGGATGAAGCGATCCAAAAACTAATCCAAGATGGTAGTAAATCAATTCTGGTAGACGGGCAGGGATTGGAATATATTTCCTCTGCGGGTTTGGGAGTTTTCATGTCCTATCTGGAAGATTTCCACGAGCGTGAAATTGATTTGAAAATTTATTCCCTCACTCCAAGAGTATACGAGGTTTTTAAAATCCTTGGACTTGACCAGTTAATTCCAATTCTACCAGATAAAACCGCAGCATTTTAATTCTGAAATGAACCATCAGATTCGGATATATTGTCAAACTTCCGCGCTTGCCGAACTTCGGGTTTTTCTCCAGAAAACCCTAGGAGAATTGCATCTGTCTGAAAAAGATCAACATCAGGTTACCCTCGCCGTAGAGGAAGTTTGCGCCAACCTGATCATCCACTCGCACAATTGCAATGAAAAAGATCACATCGAACTTGAAGTAAAAGAAGCGCCCGGAAAATTAATTTTTGAGATAAAAGACCAGGGTGAAGCTTTCAATTTGATTGATTATGAAATTCCTGACTTAAAAAAAGTTGTCGGAGAAAAGCGAAAAGGAGGTTTAGGCATAATTTTGGTCAAGAAGATTATGGACGAAATCGAATTTGAATCTCACAAGGGAACCAACACTTGCAGGCTCATCAAGTGGTTTCAAACCTAATTCTTGTTAAATGCTCACTAATCGGGGCTTTTTCCACGAATTCCTAATAAATTTGTAAAATTGCACTTAAATCTGCAAGATAGTACATGACAACCCGAACCCTTTCGGCTCTTATTTTCTCTATCATTCTTACCTACAAGTCCTCGGCATCAGCCATGGCTTATATTCAGACTTCGGGTCAGGATGATAAATTATTGACCATAGGTGGCAAACCCGTGGACAAGAATGAACTGATCTATTTAATCTCAAAAGGAAACTCAACCGAGGATGTTTCTAAAGGAATGAGCAGGGAGGAGTTTGAGGAAAATCTTTCCCTTTTCGTGAATTATAAGTTAAAGGTCAGAGAGGCTGAGGAGTTAGGCTTAGATAAATCAGTGGAATTTACCCGGGAGTTTGCTTCGTTTCAGGAAAATCTTAAAGCTCCTTTTTTGATCAAAAACTCTCTTGAAGAAGGAGAGCTTAGAAAAGCTTATTCAAGAATGCAGGAAGTTGTTCGGGCAAGCCATATCCTTTTCCAATTTCCCCCAAATGCAAGTAGGGACGATAGTTTGATCGTACTCAAGATGGCTTTGAAAGTAAAGGGAGAGATTGAACAAAACGGAGACATCAATGCATTGGCAGAGCAATATTCTGATGACCCTTCTGCAAAAATAAATAAAGGGGATTTAGGCTATTTCACTTCCCTTCAAATGGTTCAGCCGTTCGAAGACGCTGCATACAACATTCAGACGGGAAAAGTTTCTGATCCGGTTTTGACTAATTTCGGCTATCACCTCATCCAGGTAAAAGATCGCCAACCCAATCCTGGCCAAGTTCGGATATCACATATTTTGGTTCGAATCGATGAGAACTCCAGCACTGGAGAAGACCTCGCCCGAAGAAAAATTGCTGACATCTACACGGAGATTCAAAAGGAAAATACTGTTTGGGAAGATATCGTAAAGACCTATTCCGAAGATCCTGCTTCCAGTAAAAATGGAGGAATTCTGCCTTGGTTTAGCGTAGGTTCTATGATTCCTGAGTTCGAGATCGCCGCTTTTTCACTTACTGAAATCGATGAGGTATCACCGCCTGTACGGACTCAATATGGCTACCATATTCTCAGACTTGAGGATAAGAAGCCTCTCGAATCTTTCGAAAGTATGGAGGAAAACATTCGGTCCAGAATTTTGAGAGATTCAAGATCCACCATGATCCAATCTCAGGTGATGGCGATCCAAAAGGCACGCTATGCTTTTGACGAAAATGAAATAGCAATCGAGGCCCTCAGCGCATCCATGAATAGCCTAAGCGGATCTGCATTTATCCCTGCGTTAGAAAATGCAAATGAAGCTTCTCAAACTCTTTTTACGCTGAAGGGCAAAACGTATACTTCCCAGGATCTTGCAAACTTTGTACGAGAAGAAGAGATTATCCCCCGATCAAACAATGGAATCTTTGATGCTTGGTATGAGCAATTTACCGCAAGCAAACTAAATCAGGCTGAAGAAGCAGACCTTTTGGCCAACAATACCGAATACCAAATGCTCCTGAAGGAATACAGGGACGGAATCCTTCTCTTCTCATTGATGAATGAAGAAGTTTGGCAAAAAGGAATTCTCGACTCTTTGGGACAGGTAAGTTTCTATACTAAAAATATCAAAAATTATCAGTGGAAATCAAGAGTCAATGCTTTCGTTGTAAAAGTGTTGGATCCGGCCCAATTAGATTGGGCCAGGTCAGAATTAAAGGGAAAGACGCTCAATGAGGAATTGGTGTCAAAATTTGAAATTGATTATAAGACCAACAAACCATTGGCATACCAAACAGAATTGGGACTTGTGGAATATACTACTCATCCCGTTTTATCAAAAGCTGATTTGAATCTTCCCTATCAGGAGATTGAATCAGAAGGCATCATAAACGTGGTGCTATTGGGTGAAAAATTCCCGGCAGGACCCAAAGAATTTGAGGAAACCCGTGGGTTGGTAATCAGAGATTATCAGGACTTTCTGGACAACTCTCTTCTCGAAAAAGTTAAAAGAAAATATCCTGTGGTGATCAATTCACAGGCTAAAGAAGAAGCATTTATTGCCTTGAACCAACAATAATAACAATTCAGTAAATCATCAACCGGTCTTTGCCGGGTTGAACAAATAAAAATGAACGTACTAAGCCGACTTTCCTTAACGCTATTTGCCTTCTGGCTGATTTCACCATCTTTTGCTCAGGAAACTGCAGCGACGGGCCAGGTTCTGGACAAAATTATAGCAAAGGTGGACAACAATATTTTGCTGGAGTCAGAAGTGCAACAAACCTATGTTGAAGCTGTAGCGCAATCCCAACAAGGCATTGATCCTCCTACGCGTTGTCAGATTTTTGAATCTTTGATGATCAATAAACTGATGGTTGCCAAAGCTGAGATCGACTCAGTGATGGTGACTGATGCAGAGGTAATGCTTCAGGTTGAAAACAGATTCAATCAGGTAATGCAGCAATTCGGAGGCGATGAGGCTACCCTGGCTGAAGCATATGGCAAAACCGGAGACCAATTGAAGTCAGAGATTGAAGATGTGATTCGAGAGCAATTGATCGTTCAGAAAATGAGGGGCAAAATCACAGAGGGCCTCACAGTGTCTCCCGCAGAAGTCAAAGACTTTTACAATAGCATTCCGAAAGATTCCCTTCCGTTCTTTTCTGCAGAAGTTACCGTAGGTCAGATTGTGAAAAAGCCTGACGTTGATCCGCGGATTAAGGAAAATATGTTTGCAAAACTGCGGAAGATGAAACAGGATATTTTCGATGGAAATGCAGATTTCGCCACCCTTGCCAAGCAATACTCGGAGGATCCAGGTTCAGGACCCCAAGGCGGGGATCTGGGCTTTTTTAGAAGAGGCGAATTGGCTCCTGAATATGAGGCTACAGCTCTTGGACTAAGACAAGGAGAAATTAGTGATCCTGTAGAGACAGACTTTGGTATTCACATGATCCAATTACTGGAAAATAGAGGGACTACATTCAATACCCGTCATATTCTCTTGATTCCAAAAGCATCAGAAGAAGATTTGATGAAAGCTGAAAAATACCTTGACAGCTTGAAAAGAGAAATCCAGGAAACGAGGCTTGATTTTGCAAAAGCCGCCAAAAATTACTCAAATGACCGGGCGACCTCGGACAATGGTGGTTTCTTCAAAGATCCAGCTACTAATTCAATCAGATTGACTTTGAGAACTTTGGAAGATCCTGTTCTATATTTTACCCTCGACAGCATGGAAGTGGGATCAATTACTCCCCCTATGAGATTTGAAGACCCACGTGAAGGCTGGAAAGTCAGAATCCTATATTACGAGGCCAAATACCCTGCACATCGAGCCAATTTGGATGACGATTACGAAAAATTGAAAGCTGCAACCTTGAGAAGAAAAGAAGAAGAGCTTCTTAGCAAGTGGTTTGTCACAGCCAAAGAAGATGTATTCATTGACGTTGATCCCGCTTACGACCGCTGTAATGTACTGGCAGGAAAATAAAAGAAGCCCAGGAGATTAACTCCCGGGCTTCTTTTATTTATTCCCGAAAAGGGCTTTAAATGCTAAGCCTAACTGACTCAAACTCTCTTTGAAAAACCCTTTTGATTCCTGAAACCTAGGCTCAAATACTTCCTTTTTCTCCTGATACTCGCGTTCCAGCATCTCTTTCCCTTTTCTGAACTCATCTTCTAAAGTGGTTTTATTGCCTTTGAGATCATGGATTTTCTTTTCAATCTCCTCTTTTGCTTCCATCCCGGCTTCGGTTCCTTTTTTGACTAACTCTTCAATCTTTTCACCGATTTCCCTGATTACATTTTCGATATCCCGGGTAGTTGATTTGTTTTCTTCCATGCTTAAAAGTCTTTTAATTATTGGTATTCTGGAGATTACACATTTTTATATAAGCCTTTTTTCCAGTTAGAAATTAACTCTGGTCAATCTTTGTCAACAGGCTCCACTGCTTGTGTTTGCTTTTCATAAAGCTCTGCATAAACACCTTTTTGGCCCATCAGAGACTCATGATTTCCCCGCTCAATTATTTTACCATCATGCAAGACAATTATTTGATCTGCGAGTTTTGCTGAGGAAACGCGGTGCGAAATAATAATAGATGTCCGGTTTTCCATGATACTCTTGAGAGCATTCAGGATTACATTCTCAGTCTTGGTATCTACTGCGGAAAGACAATCATCCAGGATCAAAATCTTAGGCTCTTTTGCGATGGCTCGTGCAATCGAAACCCGCTGTTTTTGCCCTCCTGAAAGCGTTATCCCGCGCTCGCCAAGCATGGTTTCGAATCCTTTTGGAAACTCAATAATATTTTGAAAAACATCCGCATCTATAGCTGCCTTCTCAATAATCTTGGGATCAGCTTTGTCTATTCCAAAGGCGATATTGTTGCCTATCGAATCCGAAAACAAGAAAACGTCCTGTGGCACATATCCCATTTGCCTTCTCAAATTTGAAATATCAAATGCGTCGATAGGCTTTCCATCAATTTTTATATTTCCGGAGCTCGGATCGTACATCCTCATCAGCAAGTTTGCAATGGTGGATTTCCCCGAACCAGTAGTTCCTATGATCCCGAGTGTCTCTCCTTCCTTGATTTCAAAACTGATGTTGTCCAGTGCCTGAATCCCGGAATCGGGATACACAAAACTCATGTTCTCAACTTTGACAGTACCCTTTATTTCGGTTTGAAGATTTTCTGTACTTACGATATCATTCGTTTCATCCATAAATTCGTTGATACGAGTCTGTGACGCCGCAGCCCGCTGAATAATACTTGTCACCCATCCCAATGAAGTAACCGGCCAGGCAAGCATATTGACATACAAGATGAATTCTGCAATAACGCCGTATCCAATCTCTCCGTTGATAACTTGAATCCCGCCTACATAAACGGTTATAATGGTTGAGATCCCTACCAATGCCATTATGATTGGAAAGAAAAGTGCGTTAACCCGAGTAAGATGAATCGACTTGAGTTTGTAATCCTCACTTGCCTCTGCGAAATTATTAACACTGTCACTTTCTCGTACAAACGCTTTCAAAACACGGATTCCGGAGAAAGCTTCCTGCACAAAAGTGCTGAGCTCAGAGAGGCTTCTTTGAATTTTTTCTGAACGCTCGTTGATCAGATTATTGACATAATATATACTGAGCGAAAGAACTGGAAGTGGTAAAAGCGAATAAAGAGTCAGTTCAAGATTCACCGTGACCATATACCAAATCACAAGAGGAAACAAGATCAAAACATTGAGTCCATACATGATTGCCGGACCCAAATACATTCTCACCCTACCAACATCTTCCGTAATCCGGGCCATAAGATCTCCGGTGCTGTTTTTCCTGTAAAAGCTAAGCGGGAGTTTCTGATAATGCTCGAATATTTCATTTTTCATGTCATACTCAATTTTCCGAGACATGATTATGATGGTCTGCCTAATTAGAAAAAGGAAAAATCCTCTCAATAGTGCCATTACAAGGATCAGCATCCCTAAAACAAAAACAAATTCAAGAAAAATTTCTTGGGCAGATTCCCCCAGCCCACCCTTCGCCAAAGGCCGGTAAAGAGAGAAGCTCTCTACCACATAATCTATTGCCAATCGGACAAGCTGAGCGGGAATAATTACGAAAATATTTGAGATGACCGTAAATACTATTCCCAAAAGCAGCAGGCCCTTGTATTTGTACAAATACTTATTAATTCTCCAAAGTGACTTCACCAAATAAAATCTTTAAAAACGAGGAAATAATTAATGGAAACTAGGAATGATATTCCTTTGAAGGCCAATAAAAGTATATAATTTTGTATTAGCCTTTTCCAAAAGGTTGAACCCAAATATAACACATTCTAAAAAGCTAAGTTCACATGTTAGAGATTAAAGCTACCGAAACCCTCCAGGAGGGCTCAATATTTGGTCAAATCACCACCATGGATCACGAGCAACTCGTGGTATGTCATGATCAGGTTACGGGCCTTAAAGCAATCATCGGGATTCACAACACAATATTGGGTCCAGCACTTGGCGGTACCAGAATGTGGCCATATGCTAGCGAAAAAGAAGCCATTACAGATGTATTGAGACTTTCCCGTGGCATGACTTTCAAGAACTCCCTCGCAGGTCTAAACCTCGGCGGAGGTAAAGCTGTGATTTTGGGAAATCCTCAATTGAAAAACGAGGCGTATTTAAGAAGGTTCGGAAGATTCATTGAGAGCCTTGGCGGAAGATATGTCACTGCTGAGGATGTGAATATGAACACAGCCGACATGGAATACATCAGAATGGAAACCAGGCATGTGGCCGGTCTTCCTCAGATCAAAGGAGGAAGCGGTGACCCTTCTCCGGTGACTGCTTTCGGAACCTACATGGGAATGAAGGCCGCCGCTAAAAAAGCTTTTGGTTCTGATTCACTTCAAGGAAAGAAAATAGGCGTTCAGGGTGTAGGACAGGTTGGAAAATACCTGATCGAATACCTCATCAAAGAGGGAGCCGAGGTATTGGTCACCGATATTTTCGAAGATAAATTAAAGCAAGTAGCGAAGGCAACCGGAGCAATGGCAGTAGATCCTAATTTGATCTATGATCTGGAAATGGACATTTATGCACCTTGTGCATTGGGTGCCACTGTCAATGATGAAACAATAGACAGATTGAAATGTCGCGTAATCGCCGGTGCAGCCAACAACCAATTGAAAGATGAAGAGAAGCATGGAAAGATTCTGATGGAAAAAGGAATCATTTATGCTCCTGACTTCCTGATCAATGCCGGAGGCGTAATCAATGTGGGTGCTGAATACCTGGGTGATTACCACAAAGACATCGTGTTGAAACAAACCGAGAGAATTTATGACACTTGTTTAAGCATTCTTAACAAAGCTGAAACGGAAAAAATCCCAGCCCAGCAAGCGGCAATCGAAGCTGCAAAAGCCAGAATTGAATCAATGGGAAGATTAAAACTTTCCTTCTAAATTCTTATAAACTCAGTTCAAATCCACCGGAGCCCCTATTTCGGTGGTTTTTTTGTCTTTGACCAAGTGGGATTAGCCCGTGCAAAATCCCTATATTTACAGCTCTTTCAGACGTTATGCTAAATAGAAGAATACTCAGGGTAAAGGCTTTTCAAAACCTGTATGCCTATGAGCAGTGCAAGGCCTCCAATCACAACCTTGCCAAGGATTTCATTCGGGAGTCCTTCTTACCGGATCTCAATAGTATGGAAGTGCAGGATAAAGCCTCTCTCAACAGAGATGCGGAAGAAGCATTGATCCTGTTCGAGCAAAATCTTGCTTCCAGAAAAATGCTGACCGCAACGGATGCAAAGCCAAAAATCAAGCAAGTTGTAGTGGCCGCACTTAACCAGTACCATACCGCAAATGATAAGGACCATCAGTATATATTGAAAAATATGGTAGCCTCTGCAGAGAGGATTCCCCAACTATACCTCCTTTCTATTGAACTGCTCCAGGCTTTTGCGAAGCATGTCGAAAGAGAAATAGAGAAGAAGAAAAAAATGAGAGGCGAGGCGCCAATTGCTTTTGCCAATGAGTTGAACCTTGCAGAAAATAAGATTTTAAAAAATCTAAGAAATTCTGAAGCCTATCGTTCAGCAATCATTCGAAATAATGTCCATTTAAATGATATTGAACTCGAAATCAAAGAATGGTTCAGAGATTATATAAAGCCATCTGAAGAGTACCAGGCTTATCTTCAAATCAAAGAACCAACCCTCGAACAGGACTTGGAATTAGTGGATGATTTGCTGAAAAAAATCATTTTCAAAAATGAGGTTATTCTGAATTTCTTCTCCGAAAAAGATTTGAATTGGACAGAGAATAAGGCTGTTGTTAGAAGCCTTGCCGCCAAAGTCTTGAAAAACGCAACCAATCTAACCGAAGAAGATGACGAGCAACTTCCGGAGATTGCGATGAACTGGGACGAGGATAAGGAGTTTTTTGAAAATATCTTTAACTTCACCATTGCGAATGATGCTGCAAGTAAGGCTCTTATCTCTCAAAAAACCAAAAACTGGGATATTGAAAGACTTGCTTTCACAGACAAAGTGATT
Organism: Algoriphagus sp.; assembly: GCA_044373795.1. Lineage (GTDB taxonomy): Bacteria > Bacteroidota > Bacteroidia > Cytophagales > Cyclobacteriaceae > Algoriphagus. The sequence continues at coordinate 13,886 of JBILPR010000070.1, forward strand.
ATTTCGATGGCACTTGCGGAAATGAAAAACTTTCCGAGCATCCCCGTTAAAGTGAGTATTAACGAGTACATCGACATCTCAAAAACATATAGCACTCCAAAAAGCAAGCAATTTGTAAATGGTCTGCTAGACGTGATGGCGAAAGAGTTAACCGAAACCGGAGAAATCCGTAAAAGCGGAAGAGGACTTTTGGACAATAAATAACATAACTATGAGCAAGAGCAGTAATTCACTAATCGCCTTTATGGTAGGTGCCGGAGTAGGTGCCGCACTGGGAATACTTTTTGCCCCTGACACCGGAGCTAACACCAGAGATAAACTCTCTTTCAAACTTTCTAAGTACAAGAAAGAGCTGGAAGAACTTATTGAAGATCTGGTGGAAGGAAAAGAGACTCATTTGAACGAAGCAAAAAACGAGGGCAAAAGAGTTATTTCCGAGGCAAAAAATAAGGCAGAAAATCTTTTGAATGATGTGAACAAATTAATCGATCAAATCAATCAAGGGAACAATTAAGCTTCAGAAGGGGTTTAAAAAAAATCCGGGCAATAAATCTGTCCGGTAAAACCTAACAGCCTCGGCTATTTAATAAAAGCAACTTAAAACCAATAAATACACATGAAAATCAATGTTTTGAGCGTAGCTGCACTTTCTTTGATGATTGCTTTAGGCGCATCTTGCAGCCCTAAAAATGATCAGGAAGCAAAAATTCAAGCTCTTGAAGAAAAAATCGCGGCATTGGAGACTCAGGGAACTGCAGTAACTCCTGAAAATGCGCAAGCAACTCAACCTGCAGATCCTGCTTCATTGGGCCAGTTCACATTTCCAGAAATGGAGTATGATTTCGGTACCATTCCTGAAGGCCAGGTTGTAGAGCACCTATTCAAATTCACAAACAACGGTCAGGCACCCCTTGTGATTTCAAACATTACTGCTTCCTGCGGTTGTACAAGCCCTGACTGGACTAAAGCTCCGGTAAAACCAGGCGAAGAAGGATTTGTGAAAGTAGTATTTAACTCTACTGCAAAATCAGGTTCTCAGTCTCCAACAGTTAGCATTCAGGCCAACACCAATCCAACAGTGACTCGTTTGAGATTGAAAGGCAGCGTTACTCCTAAAATTGCTGGATCAGCAAATCCTGTAGGTCCAATCAAAAAATAAGCATGATCTCGACAATTTTGGCGCAAGCCTCCGCAAGCGGAGGAATCTTAGGACAGGTTTTCCTTTTTGGTTCTATCATTTTGATCATGTACTTCTTCATGATCAGACCACAACAGAAGAAACAAAAGGATACCAAAAAATTTATTGAAGAAATAAAGAAAGGTGATGACGTAGTTACTATTGGAGGTCTTCATGGCAAAGTAAGCAGCGTCGAAGGTGATGTTGTATATCTGGAGCTAGACAGAGGAATGAAGGTAAAAGTCGAAAAATCAGCTATTTCTGCAGATTTCACTAAAAAAACAACTCCAACCAAATAAGCTGAATTTTGACGGAAACAAAAAAATCCTCCAAATGGATTTCTCCTAAAAAACTCTCAGACCTCAAAGTGGTAGTCCTTTGCATTGCAGCGGCTACCACTTTTTGGATTTTAAACGCCCTAAACAAAGACGATTACTCAACAGTGGTGGATTATCCCGTCGAATTTGCTTTCGACAGAGATAACTTTATTCCGATAGAAAAACTTCCTGAAACTATCCAGGTAGAATTAAAGGGAAACGGTTGGGATTTACTTCAGAAGTATTTCAAATTAAATACCACTCCCTATTCAATTGAACTTAGAAATCCCTCG
>JBILPR010000337.1:0-4682 GCA_044373795.1 Algoriphagus sp.
ACGGTTATTCTTCATTTCATGGAGGTGCCCACAGTTACTGAAGACAAGGTATTGATCGCAGTATTCGGAGGTTTACTAATGGGAACTGGAATTGGTCTGATTATCCGGGGCGGAGGATTGATTGATGGATTTGAAGTCATTACTGATTTCACTCAGAAAAACAGCGCTTTTTCAGGAAGTGAGATTACCCTCTTTTTGAATTCCCTGATTATGCTTGCTGCGGTGTTTTCTTTTGGAATAGAGGCAGCAATGTATTCTATTCTCACCTATTTCACAGCAATCAAAGTCACCGATTACGTAGTAGACGGATTTGAAGAGTATACCGCCTTGACGATCATTTCCAAGGATCACGACAAAGTGAAAGAGTTAATCGTCAAGCAATTCGGCAAAGCAATCTCAGTCTATAAGGGGGAAAGAGGATACTTACCAAACTCTTTTGAAATAAAGCATGACTGCGACATCATCATGACAGTCGTCACCCGACTGGAAGTTCACCGAATTAAAAACGCCATCTTAGAGATCGATCCGAAAGCCTTCTTCTATATCCAAACAATCAAAGAAGTGAAGGGTGGAATAGTCAAGCAGGTAGGGAAAAAACATATGTAAAATTAGTCCATAGACCATGGACAATAGCCCATGGCTGGTCTGACCTTGCCTGATTTTGTTTGTCATTTTCGGTCTAGAAAGCATTTGGGAAATGGTTTTTTCAAAACTTAAACTCCATTACTGCAAAGCCCAGCTCATCTTCCACATTGACGTAGGACCAGAGCTTGCCGTCTTTGAAGAAGAAATCGCGGGGATGTTGTGAAAATTCTGACAAAAAAGCTTCGCCTATCAATTTGAAGTTGCGATCATAGCTATACATATATACCTGACTGGAAATCATTTCTTGACGTTCATCCCTTTTCAAGGGCTTCCTCCCAAATCGAAAATAAAGCTGCTTGTTTGGATCCCAAAGGATTGTCCCAAAATTGAATGCCATAAAAAATCGGTTGAATTCTTCTGAGTATTCTTCATCCGATTCCACTTGTGGCTTCAACTCTACGTCTGTTTTCGTCGGACTCAGATTATGTTCAAATGAATGAAAGGTCAGTGAATCAGTATCTAAATTGTATCGATAGAAAGCGCTTGACGAGGGACTTAATGCCAAGATCTGGTTATTCGTTTGTTGGAGATACATATCTTCCTGTAACACAACGCGACCATTCGCACTAACTTTAATGTCAAAAATCCAATCCATCTCCTTAATCGGGAAGTTGTCTATTTCATAGGTCTGACGATCGATTTTTGCAAAGGTTCGAGGTCCCTGAAATCTGACTCCCGGAAGGGAAAAAAGATGCTGTTGATCCTTGGTAAGGATAATGCTGTAATCCAATTCCTCCAAATTCGAGGAAATCGGAAGTGAGGAAATCGACAAATCTTTCAGCTTGGTACCGTCCTCCGAAAAAATGCCCAGTTTATTGAAAGCGGTTATCAGGAAGGTCCCATCGCCCAAGGTTTGTGTTTTTAACACCATATCACTGATGCCATCGGGTCCTTCCATTTCAAAATCAAAGTCCTTTTCCCATTCCAGTTTATCCAAATTGATCTGCTGGATTTGAAGTGTATTGGAGTTGAATAGGTAAAGGTATTTGCCATCTTCAGAAACCGAGGAACTGTGTGGGCCTCGTCTCAGATCAAAAAGTTTTCCTTTTGAATCGATCATGACTGTATCCACAGTGAGACTTAGATTTTCAAGGATATTGCCTGATTCCACATTTTCAGAGGACTCTTTTCCACAGGAAAAAATCATAGGGAGCAAAAGGAGGTAAAGTAGTTTTTTCAAAGTTGATTAGAATTTAAAATCCATCACCGCAAAACCCAATTCATCATTCACATTCACATAGGACCAGAGCTTACCGTCTTTGAAGAAACCGCTTTGGGGAAGTTGATTTAAGCCAATAATCTTTGTTTGTCCCAAAACTTTAAAATCAGAATCATACGCAAAAAGGAAGATTTCATACCGTGGCACCGGATCTTTTTGAGCAGGATCAATAAATGTCTTCTTTCCTAATCGAAAGTACATTTGCCGGGAATCGTCCCACATGAAATCCATGTAATTCAAGTGCTCATTTATCTTCTGCTTGGACTCCAAAAATTCAGCTAACTCTATGGGGAGATTGTTGACCTTAAAATCCATGTAACTGGGGAAATTGGGATGGATTACTTCGACAAATTCAAACTCGTCCGTATCAAGATCCAATCTGTAAAATCCGCTCATTGAACCGGAAGAGATCAACAATTGCCTATTCTCCATCTTAATATACCACATGACAGCCAGAAAATCAATCATGGACTCACTCATATAGGTAGGTCTGTACTCGAGAACGGAATTCAAGTTTGGCATGGATTCCGTTCTCAAGGATTTAGTGGATGGATCGATAATGAGCAGTTCAAACTGCCCCGATCTATCGGTAGAGGGAACAGTGAAAACACGATTTTTCTCAAAATCAACCAGAGCTGTCGAGTATAGGTTTCTGAGATTAGTCACCAATTCTGGATCGATTCCATCAGGGGAGATTCTAAGGTCTTCAATCAAGCGGCCATCATCCGAAAATTTGCCAGTTGCACCACCCGCATTTAGGAATAATCTCCTTTGCGGTCCAACCTGAATCTGCATTGAATAATCCCCAATTCCATTAGGGCCTTCCTTTTCAAAATCAGTTTTTCGAACGAGTGAAACTTGGTTTAAATCCACCTCCAAGAGTTTATGTTGGGGTATCTCAAACATGAATAAGGTACTTTTATCCTCTGTTAAACCAAAAGGACCCATACCCCAAGGAAGGGCTATCACTTCTTTCCCCGCATCTATCACTATCGTATCCACCGAAAAAGTCAAATTTTCCAAGACATTGCCTGAGCCGGATTTTTCAGAAGAATTTGCTCCGCAGGAAAAAATAAAGGGGATGAAAAAGAGGTAAAGTAGTTTTTTCATAGTTGATCAAAATTTAAAGTCCATCACTGCAAAACCCAATTCGTCTTCCACATTGACATAGGACCAGAGCCTGCCGTCTTTGAAAAAGGGGAATTCGGGGACTTTGCTTAGTTCGGGAAGGTATTTTTCTCCCAACAAAACCAGATCAGCATCATAGACAAAAAGGTAAACCTCAGCTCGTTCGTACCATTTTCGCTCAACATCAGGAATAGGCTTGTGGGCAAAGCGGAAAAACTGTTTCCGCTGATCATCCCAGATCAGTTCCTTAAATGCAACTTGATACAATTACTTTGCTTTGACATCTTCAAATTCTTGTTCGTCAGTTAGAATATTTTTTTCCAATTCTCCAGTTTTTCTGGGCGGAACTAGCTGATGATGAAATTCAACTAACCGAAGAGAATCCGATATATAATCATATTCATACACATCGGATGTAACAGAACTGGTGATATACAGCTTTTCTTGAAAAGTTTTAAGCGAAATCATCTCAGAAATCCTCGAAATCATTTTTGGAAGCCTCAAAACCAAGGTGAATTTTAGCGCTTGGAGCATGTTGGGTAAAACTATGCTTTTTCCGGTTTTTGATTCGGGATTGATTACCATGAGTTTGACCTCAGACAGGGAAGGATCAGACATGGTAAGAGCAAACAATAGTTTTTCATCATGGGAAAGCGTGGCCTCATTGGTAATCAAGCCTTCCTCGTCCACACCCAGCCCTTCGATTTCTTTGAAATTAAATTTTAAGTTTTTTTCCTTTTGGCCATTCTTCTTATAGATTCCGACATTGATCATGGGAGATAAAATCAAAAAACGATCGTTGGCAAGGGACTGAATTTTTGGAGGATTAAAACCTACCGCATTGGGTCCCTCTTTGGAAAATGGATGAATCACTTTCAACTCTAACTTATCCAAATCCACTTCATTGATTGCCGTCTTCCTCATATCAAAATGATAAAAAGTGCCTCCATCTAATGAGACAGAGGATCTGTGGACCCAAAACCCCAAATCTATGATCTCTCCTTTTGGGTCAATCACCAATGTATCCACAGTGTAAGTCAGATTCTCCAACACATTTCCCGAATCGGGATTTTCAGATGAATTTCCTCCGCAGGAAAAAATCAAAGGAATAAGAACGAGGAATAGCAGCTTTTTCATAATCAGTTAAAACTTAAAATCCATCACTGCAAAGCCCAGTTCATCATTTTGGTTAATTCCTTTGTATAGCTTCCCATCTTTAAAAAAAACATTCCCTGTGAAATTTGGGGCATTGTCGACTTCATATATCAGATTAAGCTCCTGATCAAAAACTGAAAGCACGACGCTTCTCTCCTCGCTTCCTTCCTCAGATGAGTTTTGATAGGAAGTAAAACGAAAGAATGTCTTGGAAACGGGATCATAGGTAAATTTCCCAAAAGTGGGTTCGTAATACTTGGTTTTTACAGCCATTTCCAAAGCGTCGAGAGAATTTACTTTCCGGGGAAAATTCCCGGGTTTTGCAGCCGGTAGCAAGTCTGTCGAGTAGCTTTTCTGATAAAGCGAATCCTTCCTAAGGTCATAAACAGCAATGGCATTCACCGGACCGATGCTGATCAAAACGCGATCATCCACCAAGTTTAAATAGAACTCATCTCCGTTTCTTATGTTGCTTTCACCCTCAAGTACAATTTCAAAACCTTCCAGAGCCTTCAATAGTGGGACGTCTAAGGTT
>JBILPR010000338.1:0-4664 GCA_044373795.1 Algoriphagus sp.
ATGAAATGCTGGGTCAGGAAGGAACTGACGGTGATGGTGACGGTGAAGTCAATGACGACGGAATCGGATACTACGATCCAAACAGAGACTGGGGATGGAACTGGCAGCCAGATTACATTCAGCGAGGAGCGTTGAAATATCCGTTTACGTTATCTGAAAACAGAGCTGTAATGGAATTTGTGATGAAGCATCCCAATATTGCCGGAGCGCAAAGCTTCCACAACAATGGCGGAATGATCCTCAGAGGTCCTGGCGCTGAAGAGGACATCGATACCTACAACCGGGAAGACATCCGGATCTACGATGCGATTGGCAAAAAAGGAGAAGAAATGATCCCGGGCTATCGCTATCTGACCGTTTACAAAGATTTGTATTCTGTGTTTGGAGGAGAATTGGACTGGTTTTATGGAAATCGTGGCATCTTCACTTATACCAATGAGTTGATGAATTCATACCTCTATTTCAACAAGGAATCTGCCCGCGGCAATCAGGATGAGCAGTTGAAAGTGGATCAGTTACTGACATTCGGAGATGCTTTTGTAAACTTCAAAGAGTACAACCATCCGCAGTTTGGGACGGTCGAAATCGGAGGATTCAAAAAAACCTTCGGCAGAGCGCACCCGGGTTTCCTGCTTGAGCAGGACGCGCACCGCAACTCAGCTTTCACTATATATCATGCGTATCACACTCCAAAGCTTTCTGTCATGGATGTGAAAGAGGAAGATCTTGGCGGAGGGTTGAAAGCCATTACCGCGACTATCTTCAACGAGCGAATGATGCCAACTCACGCCAGTCAGGATTTGAAATACAAGATTGAGAGACCCGATTACGTGACTCTTTCCGGTGCCAAAGTCATTGCAGGCTTTGTGGTAGAAGATGAAGACATGAAGAAATTCAAAGAACAAAAAGCTTCCCCTGAGCGCATGGCCGTGGAAAATATCCCGGGCATGAGTGCGGTGAAAGTGAAGTGGATTATTTCTTCAGGCTCCAACTATGAGATCAAAGTAGATTCCGCCAAAGGTGGAAAAGCAAGCTGGAAGAAGTAATTTCACCTAGATAAGTGTTTTAAATCCCCATCTTGCCTTGAGATGGGGATTTTTCTTTTTGTAAAAATCCATAACTTGTTGAGACCACGTATTGTCTGAACATCTTCAAAAATCAAAAGGAAATATTTTTTTCTTAACCTTCCAAAACCATAAAATCCAATGGAATTAACCCACAAAATAGTATGGATCACTGGAGCATCTTCTGGGTTGGGCCGGGCAATGGCTCTCGAATTTGCCTCCCAAGGAGCTATCGTGGCAATTTCAGCAAGAAGAATGGATCAATTAAATGAAGTGGCGAAGGAGATTGAAACCAAGGGAGGAACAGCCAAAGCTTTCTATTGTGATGTATTGGATTCAAAAAGTATTGAAGCCTGCGTCAATCAAATCATCGCGGACTTTGGTAAGTTGGACATTGCTGTAGCAAATGCCGGATACGGCGTTTTGGGCAAAATAGAAGACTTAACAGAAGAAGATTGGACGCGTCAGTTGGCAGTGAATGTGACGGGATTGGCCCTGACTTGTAAGTTTGCTTTGCCTTATCTGCGAAAAACTCAGGGAAGACTTGCACTGATCGGAAGTGTTGCTGCTTTTATTTCTAACCCGGGAACCGGGGCTTATGGTGCTTCAAAAGCTGCTGTTCATAATATAGGAGAGTCGTTGCAAGTAGAGCTTACAGGCAGTGGAGTTTCCTGCACTACCATCCACCCGGGTTTGGTGGACAGCAATATTACCCGGATTGATAACGAGGGAAATTTTCACCCCGACCGATCAGATCCCCGACCGGCAAATTTGATGTGGCCAACTGAAAAAGCCGCCAAAGTAATGGTCAAGGCAATAGAAAAAAGGAGAAAGGTATATGTTTTTACAGGTCATGGAAAAGCACTTCATTTCATTGCTAAATTATCCCCCGGGCTAATGAGAAAAATAATAGGAAAGATTGCTCCAAAGTGATTGGTATGAAAAAAATAGCCTTTTTGCTTTCCTTTTGTTTGGGGACATTTTCTTGTGTCTTGTCCCAAGAATTACCAGAAGTTCTGATTACCTATTATTCCCAATCCGGAAGTACCAAAACACTTGCTGAATCCATAGCTAACGGGGCCAAATCAGTCGAAGGGATAAAAGTGACCTTACTACCCATCGATCAGGTTACATCACAGAATTTGCTTAATGCTCGCGCGATTATTGTCGGCTCTCCGGTGTACAATGCCAATATCGCACCTCCTGTACAAGAGTTTATCAATGCATGGCCCTTCGAAGGCAGACCTCTGAAGAATAAGATTGGAGCTGCATTTTCAACTGGAGGGGGAATTTCCATCGGCGAGGAACTGGTGATGTTGAATATCCTCCACTCCATGCTCATTCACGGGATGATTGTCATGGGAGGAGAAGAAACGGAAGCTGCATTTGGTGCTTCGGCAGTGAAGGGTGAGGTGCCTTTTGACTCCGGAGAAGTAGAAGATTTGTTTTTTAAAAAAGGTTTTGGGCTTGGTAGCCGCGTGGCAAAAATGGTTTTGGCTTTTCCTGGCGTAGTGAATTAAACAGCTGACGATGGAAATATATCCATAGACAAGAGCTTTTTCCAGAGGTCATTTTTTATTCGGATTGGAAATTGTAAATTAATCAACCTATTGATTTTCAACTTTCTATTTTTTCTCCACCTTAACTTTTCAGCAATATGGACCAAACTGAGATCAACAAAGAACTATTAGCTAAGCCCTGGAGCGGGTCGAGCGTCAGTGCAAGTGAAGGGCAAGCTTGGGATAAGAAGAAGGAAATGGACTTCACCTATACCAACATCGATAAGTTTATCAGGTATAGTTTGGGTGAGAATGCAGTTTTCAGCAACGCCATGTACAATGGGGATTACTCCTTGTCACTCGAAGAGGCTCAAAGACGAAAGCATGCATTTGTAGCCAAGGAGCTTGGTATTAAAAAGGGAAGTAAAGTTTTGGACTTAGGATGTGGCTGGGGAGGCTGGCTCAAATACCTGAGAGACGTAGACGGTGCAGAAGGTATAGGCATCAACTTGTCCGATGGTCAGGTAAAAGCCTGCTCCTAAAATGGCTTGACCTCTTACATCAAAGAGGCCCGATTTATCAAACCGGAGGATTTTGGAATGTTTGATGCCATTACTTCATTTGGAAGTTTTGAGCATGTCGCTTCGGTTAAGGATTACCTGAACGGAAAACGGGGTGAAATTTATGAGGATTTTTTCAGACATGTCGCCAATCTGCTCCATTCGGGAGGAAAGTTCTATATGCAAAGTATGGTCTTCGATCGAATCATGATTCCTTTTGACCAGATTGACATCAATTCCCCTAGGGGATCTGACAGCTAAATCGTTGCGCTTTTGCTAAAGCATAATCCTGATTCTTGGATTCCATATGGATATGAGCACATCATCCGAACGGCCAGTCCGTTTTTCATAAATACTTTTTACAGCGATGGAAGGCCTGAATACGTCAAGACCAACCGGGAATGGACCAAGCGATTCTACAAATTCAACCTCAAAAAGTACTTATGGTTCACCTCTTTGATTCCCAAATTAGGGACGGATAAGGAATTCCGACACCAGCTTGACATTCTCAGGGTTCGTCCCAACCGGGTTTGCTTCGAACGGGAAATCATGGGCCATTCGCGATTGGTTTTTGAGAAGATTTGAAATAGAAACCAATTTACAAGTGAGGTAAAAACGAAAGCCCCACCAGATCACTCCGGCAGGGCTTTTTCTAGGTTGTTGGTTTAGTTTTAGAGGCTAGTTACGTAGCTCTCAAATCCAGAAGCAGTCTTTACTTTAAAGCTGATTCCTTCTGCACTTGGTTTTGTGATGGTATAGATCTTATGCAGTCCCTGTGGGTTGTCGATTTTCTCCGTGTGGATCAGATTGTTACCGTCGTAGATAGACACTTCCACTTCTTTTGCGTCCAGGTTGCTTACAAGGAGTCTGTATTTGTTGTCTCCCAAGTCAGAAACTCTGGAGAAAACAGCAGGTGCAACTTCAACTGCATGCGTATCAAAAGAGGCTGTACTCAAAACACCTGACTCGTCTGTTACTTCTACTTCGTAAGTTCCTTCTGGCAATGCATTCAGGTCATACTTCTTAGCGAAGGATTCAGTCTTGGTGATTCTGTCCCTTAGGATCAGTCTGTCCTGATCATCTGAGATCTTCACGACCACTGTTCCCTGAGGCACAGCGTGGAATGCCACTGCTACTTTTGCTGTTTCGGTTTGTCTGATTTTTACAGATTTGACGTCATTGTTTGCGAATGCTGCTGTTGCGATCCCCGCAACAAAAAGCGTCGAAAGTAATTTTCTCATAATAATAATTGGTTTAGTAGGTTCTGATTTCTGTGTGTAACCGCTGGATGGCTATTCCATCAGGGGGCATTTTGGGCTACAGGGTCCATCGGGGTAACCGATCGGTGAAGAATTATAATTCAAAGGTACCTAACGGAACCATAATTGCAAATGTTTCAATAATAATATATTTTCATTTCGGATTCAATAATGATTTTGTCTATTCATTGCGAATAACACAATTCGCTTCCGCAATCGATCGCGAAAACTCCGATCTTCTGAGTTTTAAGTCTAATTCAAAATATATTTTGGAATTTTGAA
>JBILPR010000339.1:0-4662 GCA_044373795.1 Algoriphagus sp.
GACAGCGAGCAGTTTGCTGTCTGACTTGGGAATCAGCCTGAAATCCTGGTAATCTTTCTGAAAGACAAGAAAAAGACTATAACTCAGATATAAAAAACTGGCGTAATAAGGCTGATAACGATGAAACCATCTTAGTTTCACCGAAGGAGAGACACGGAGAAACGGGGCCTGTTGGTGAATGTCGGGATCATATTCCCCCACATTTGGATAAGTATGATGGATTTTATTATGGGTGATATTCCAGAGGTAGCCGTTTGCTCCGACGAGGTTGAAACTGTAGGATAGGATTTTGTTGAGTTTGGGGTTTTTGAAAAGTGCATTATGCGCTGCGTCATGACCGATATTGAAAACAATCAGCACATGGGTAAGTCCAAAAATCAGCCCGCAAAAGAAAATACCCCATCCGGTGAAGACGTTGCTCAGCAGCAAAATATAAGAGCCGAGAAAGACCGCAAAATGAAGAAGAGTTTTGATGGAAATTTCCAGTCCTCCTTTTTTGGAAAGGCTATTTTCAAGAAAATAATTATCTACCCTTTCCCGTAAGACTTTTGAAAATCCGCATGCATCAGCGCTGCTGTATTTCGGCTTTTTCGTTGGCTTTTTTGCTATCAGGGTTTTCATAAGCTTTTTTCCTCCTGAGTTCTCAAATAGGTTTTTTCATAATCCGGATGATTGGTTTTCATGATCCGGTCCCATAGATTGAAATAAATCCCATAGTTGCAATGGGTCTTGGAATGGTGCATTTCATGATGTGTTACCGTCAGGCTAAGTTTCATCACAGGATGGTAGTAGAGTTTTATTGGAATGATCTCAAATCCCAAATGCCCACCGGTGTTGAGAATGATATTATAAGCGACAAAAACTCCCAAAGCAATTGGATGGAGAGGAATCAGAAATACCAGGATAGGGATTATTGCAAACTCGAGGGCACTTTCCAAAGGACTAAAAGCAAGCGTGGCAAAAGGGGATGGCGCGTGAGAAAGATGATGGGTTTTATGGATAATTGGGAATACGCTTTTGAGATGCATAAACCGGTGTAGCCAATAGAAATAAGTGTCGTAAGCAATGATCGTAAATAAGCTGCTTCCGATCAGATATACCCATCCGAAGTCCCCGACAGAATCATACATCCGGGTATAGCCTTTAATATTCAGCTCATACAATAGCTGTGAAAGTAAAGCAAGAATCACCACACAAACCAATGACCAGCGAATTTCCCGGGAGATTGATTTTCGGGTAGGATGATTTTTTTGGATATGAAATGACTTCCATTCCTCTTTTTTCCAAACATAGAAGACGAAATAACTAAGACCTGCCGGGATCAAATAATACCCAAACAGAATCAAAGAAAAAATGGCCAGATAGGTAGTAATAAAATAAGCTGGGTCCATGGCTAAGCGAACGAAAAATGCTAAAGATATTGACCTAATTTACTCAATAGGAAGCAAGAAATGAACAGGTGAGGGGTCCTATTATTGGCACTTCGTTCAATTTATTACTTCCCTTTGTCTATATCCCCATTCGTCAAATGCAAACTTCCATCGGTGATTTATCTGCTCGATTATTTCGGGACGGAGAGCGACAAGTTTGTTTTTTTCAAAATCATGAAGGTCTTTGAGATGCTCTGTTATTTTTTGGATTTGACCGGAAAAATCTCCTAGCTGTAAATGCCTGTAGATATTTGAAAGCAATCCGATAGGATCCGAAATCAGTTTGTCAAAGGCTAATTCAATCAGTTGATCCGGAGGAATCAGATTTCGATGATCCAGGTAGGATTTCATGAGTTTTTCGTAGCAATAAAGAATTCTCTCCTCGATTTCCTCGCTTGAAAAATCCTGAAGAAACTGGGTGCTGATAAGTTTTTGGTAGAGGATCGTAGTTGATGCAAATACTTCATAGGGATCCCGATGGATAAAGATAAACCGGGCATTGGGAAACAACTCGAGCAAAATCTTCAATCGCGCAGTATTGTTTGGGTTTTTGAGAAGCAATGGCTTTTCATTGCTTTTGTAAAGACTGATTTTCCGGATCAGAGTTGAATAGTCTTTTTTCCAGGCAGCTTTTTCCAGTTCGGTGACTCCTTCAAAAAGGCTAAATTTATCGAAATAGCTGATGTTTTTTGGGAAAAAGTACATATGCAGACTGCTTTTATCACTCATATTGGAGAATGGTTGCTCTTCTTCCTCAGGTGATTCAGGGCTTATTCGGACATTGTCCTGAAGTCGGGTTTTTGGCATGAATGCTCTTAAAATCGGTTTCATAAAAAGCCTTGAGACAAAAGCAATGTTGAAAAACAAAGCCTGAAATGTTTCCAAAAAAGTAAATTGCTCGTCCAGAGCCAGGAGTTGGTGGAGGTGAGTGGTCCCGCTTCTCCAGTGGCCAATCACAAATACAGGCCTGGTTTTGAAAAGATCAGCCGGATGAAATCTGAAAATAAGAATAAGATTTTGAAGCCATCGAAGCGGTGCTGATGCCAATACAAAAAAAGTAATCCTGAGTGCTGTCCCCAGTTTTTTGGGAGAGATTTTGTTTTGGAGAAGGAGTTTTATCCAAAGACGAATCGGAGAAATGTAGAGCTGATGTCCGGCTACTTTTTTGTTCTCCTTCTTTGAATTCATGGATAGAAGTTAAGAAAATTGAACTCCCCTATTTGCCTCTTTCGAGAGTTCCGAGGATGAAATTCAATAATTTTTCAGATGAAGTTTTGATGTCTTCTTCGGCAGTATACAGAACTAAATCCGGGTTTTCGGGAATTTCAAAAGGATCATTGACACCCGTTAGGTTATTGATTTTCGCTTCATGTCTATCAGACAGAAAGGCTCTTTTGTAAAGCCCTTTGGTGTCTCGTTCGATTAATATGTTTAATGGGCAATCCAGGTAAACGGTCTTGACAAACTCATACTGGCTGAGTTCACTCCGGATTTCTTCATAGGCATTGATTACAGCCATGAGTACAATGACATCGTGCTTTACCAGCGATTTTCCCACGAAAAAGAGTCTCCGGATATTTTCAAATCTGTCTGCTTTGGAAAAACCCAAATCCTTTGAAATCTCTTTTCGGTAGCTATCCCCATCAATTACTTCCACCCGATGTCCCAACCGGATTAATTCATCCGCGACGCTGTTGGCAATTGTTGATTTGCCGGATCCCGAAAGTCCGGTGAATTGAATGAGTAACATGGCGGTAAATTAAGTTAATTTTTTCTCAACCGGTATTCGGTTTTGCGAGTATTTACGACCTCAATTTTTCAGAGAGATTTCGAGGAGTGAGGGTTTAATATTCTTTATTCCAGACCGTCTCAAAAAAAAATATTTCTGACCGGGTCGGACCGATTTTCAACTAAAATCAGATAATTGAGCCTAACTTGCCTCAAATTTAAATCTATGATCTTATCATTTGTCCTCTTGCTTGTCGGATTTGTTGTGCTCGTTTACGGAGCTGACAAATTGGTAGATGCAGCCTCTGGGCTCGCAATAAATTATGGAATTCCCAATATCGTCATTGGCTTGACGATTGTGGCATTTGGAACATCTGCACCGGAATTTGTTGTGAATGTCTTTGCCTCCATAAGTGGTTCCTCAGATATTGTAATGGGTAATATTTTGGGAAGTAATATTTTCAATGTATTAGGCATACTTGGTGTTTGTACCCTGATTTACCCTCTGACAGTGAAGTCAAGTACTACTTGGATTGAAATTCCGATGGCTTTTTTGGCTGCCATCATGGTACTGATCCTATCAAGTGATTTTTTATTGAATTCAGGCAGTAACAATTTTCTTTCGATGGGTGATGGATTGGTCTTACTTATGTTTTTCATTGTATTCATTGTCTATAATATTACAGTTTCCATGAAACCAGGAGAGAAAACGGACTCTGTCGAGATTAGTAAATACACTACTGGGCAAGCAGTTTTATGGATATTGGTTGGCTTGGGTGGATTGATATTGGGAGGAAAACTCATAGTGGATAATGCTGTTGAACTTGCTTTGAGTTTTGGATTGTCTGAAAGAGTTATTGGACTCACTATCGTTTCCATCGGTACTTCCATGCCCGAACTAGCAACATCTGTCGCAGCTGTAAGGAAGAAAAAACTAGATATTGCCATCGGTAACGTAGTCGGTTCCAATATTTTCAATATTTTCTTCATTTTGGGCATTTCGGCAACTATTCTTCCAGTACCTATTTCGGAACCAAACTTCACCGATATTTGGATGAATATTCTTGGAGGCTTGCTTCTGTTCGTCTTTATTTTCACGGGTAAGGGTAGAAAACTCGAAAAGTGGGAAGGTGTCTTGATGCTGGTGCTTTATATAGCATATTTGGTTGCTTTGGTCCTGGATCTGTAAGTCAGGGTAAGAAAAATCAGTCAAAGTCATTTCGAAATCAAAAAGCCTCAAGAACCGCTTTGGTTTCTTGAGGCTTTTTGATTTTTTACTCTGCTTAAAAGTCAATTTAAAAATTGAAGACAGATTGATCCAGAGAATATGATTTAACCCGGACTATGCATTAGGTTTCGTTATGAGGACAGTAAGTGCAATAAAATCAGGCTGTTTGGAGACTGAGGCATAGCACCGCTATGGTGAAGTCGAAAACAGCAACGTAGTGACTGATTTTGAAGCAATTACTGGCCGCAATAGAATTGCTAATGCATATTTCGGGTT
>JBILPR010000340.1:0-4658 GCA_044373795.1 Algoriphagus sp.
TGGGTATTTATTTACATACTCAGACCAATCCTGTCGAGGCAGATCCACCATATTGAAATCCGGTCCCAAACCGATCCTGATTTTGCTGCTGACGTGAAGATTGCCTGCAAAGCCGATTTCTTCATTCGGGTCAATTTGCTGTTCCAAAACAAACGCTTTCAGCTGGTTTCCCTGATCCGGAAGAGAGATTTGGTAAGTGGCAGTTGATGCCAAGAAGAAAAGCAAAATCATGCTGTAAGAGATTACCTTGGCGATCTTTTGATTCCGGAGTAAAAGCCTTCCCAGATACATCAGAATCAATATTCCCAAGCTAAGTTGGCCCCAAATCCATAAAGTCGAACCCAGTCGCAGATTCAGCCAAAAGCAAAAAATCAGAATAATCAGATTGAGAGAAAGGAAGATCGCGGCAGCGATTTTCAGTCCTTTTCTACGAATTTCGAAGTCAGCTCTTACCAAAAACCATCCCAACCAAACGGCTAAAACCGGAGCAACTGGTAATAAATAGCGCTCGTAAAACCTGCTCGTCATCGCTCCCATCGCAAGAATCGCCAAACCCCAAAGAATCGCAAATCCGAAGAAAGCAGCGTTTTCATTCCAGGTTTTTCGAAGTGTTTCTTTTGCCTTCGGCAAAGCAAAAAATACCCAGGGAATAAAGATGGCGATCAAAAGCGCAAGGGCTAGAAATCCATTTTGAACAATCAGCAAAACTCGGGAAGCAACGCGGATTCCTACCTGATCTTCCAGGAAGCTATCGAGGTAAGTTGGGCCGTGGATTTGGTACATCGCCACAAACCAAAACAAAGCAATGAATAAGCTGACGAGCAGCGAGGGTAAATGAATCAATGTCTTCAGGCTGATTCGCTGCCACGGATTTACCAATAAATAAATCAAACCCAAGCCACCAAGAGCTACTGCCGGAAGACCTTTTACTTCGAAAGCAACTCCCAAACCCAGATACAAAATCCAGAAAAATTTCTTTGGAGCATCATTTCCATATCGGATCAAACCTGCAAATCCAATCGCACTGGCAGTCATGGTGAGTACCAACAACACATCCGGAATCGAGCGTGTCGCGCTGAAAATCAAAACCGGATTTGCTGCCATGATCAGGGAGGAAAGCCCGGCGATCTTTCGATCTTCAAAAAGTATTTTCCCCAACCAATACGTCAATCCAACCGTCACTGCTCCGGCAATCAGGAAGAAAAATCTGGAACCAAAAGCATTCACCCCAAATAGTTTGAATCCTGCTATTACTGCCCAGTAGGTGCCTATTGGCTTCTTAAATCTTAATTCCCCGCTTCCCAGATAGGTCGTCAGATAGTCTCCGGTTTGGAGCATTTTTACGGCTGCATCCGTGTAATACATTTCGTCCGGATAGTGCATGTGAAAACTCAATGCAAACGGGCCAACGAGGACAGCAAACACTGCCATGACTACCCAGGGATTGATTTGATATTCTTTGGATGGAGAAAAAGACATGGCGCAAAGATAGAATGATAAAGAGTGGAGAGGCCAAATTTTCTGTTCGTTCGCGTGGGCTTCACTACATTTATTGCCACCGGAAGTATTTTACCGTATTTTTGGCGAAATTTTATCGCATGAACAAGCCACTTTTATCTGTTGTCATCACCGTATACAACGAGGAAGAAAACATCCAACCACTTCTGGAAGCAACTTACTCTGCGCTTTCTGAGATTGATTATGAGGTTATTCTGATCGAAGATGGTTCTACGGATGCAACTGTGGCTGAAGTGAAAAAATATGCTAACAACAAAACCAGGCTGATTATTTTCAACAAAAACTACGGGCAGACCACGGCGCTGGCAGCGGGGATTGACTCCGCAACTGGTGAATACATCGCGACGATGGACGGTGACTTGCAAAATGATCCGACAGATATTCCTCTCATGCTTCAGAAAGCGATTGACGAAGATTGGGATGTGGTAGCGGGCCGTAGAGCCAATAGAAAAGACGGTTTTGTGCTTCGCAAAATTCCAAGTAAAATCGCCAATTGGGTCATCCGAAATACAACCAAAGTTTACCTGAACGATTACGGTTGCACACTAAGAGTGTACAAAGCACAGATTGCTCAGAATATGGGTTTGTATGGAGAATTACACCGCTTTATCCCGGTTTTGGCCAAGCAACAAGGGGCAAAGATGACTGAAGTGGACGTGAAGCATCATCCTCGAATTCACGGTGTCTCCAAATACGGACTTAGCCGGACCTTCAAAGTGATGGCAGATCTGATCCTGATGCTTTTCTTTCAGAAGTATTTTCAGCGCCCGATTCACCTGTTTGGAGGTTTAGGCTTGCTTGCCTTGATGATTGGCTTTCTGATTAATTTTTACCTGCTCATTCTGAAAATTATGGGTGAGGATATCTGGGGCAGACCGATTATGATTGTTGGATTCATTTCGCTTTTGGGAGGGATTCAGCTGATCACCACCGGTATCATTGCCGAGATCATCGTTCGAACTTACTTCGAGTCTCAGGACAAAAAAACCTATACAGTGAAGTCAGTTTTTCAGGGCGAAAAAATTGAAATCAGAAGTCAGAAGTCAGAAGTCTGAAATCAGAAGTCTCAAATCAGAACTCTGAAAAGGAAAATAGAAACTTACAAAGCCAATCTTGAACCGATATAAAAGCCAACTCAAAACAGCTCTGAAGCTATTGCTGACCGGATTGGCCCTGTACTTGGTTTTTAGGAAAATTGACACCGCTCAACTTTTGCAAATCACAAAAACCATCCAGTGGTTTTGGTTGATTCCGGCAGTTTTACTTTTTGTGGGGAGCAAAGTTTTTACAGCTTTAAGACTTAATCTTTACTTCAGAAACATAGGCTTGCAGATCAGTGAAAAGATGAATTTCCGACTCTACCTCGTCGGGATGTTTTACAATCTCTTCCTTCCCGGAGGAATCGGAGGAGATGGATACAAGATCTATTTGCTGAATAAACAGTTTAAGACATCCGTGAAATCTCTGATCCAATCTGCACTTTTGGATCGGTTAGGAGGTTTGGTTGCAATCGTTTTTTTATTGTTTGGACTGTTCCTCCTATTGGATGTCAAGCTGGATTTTCTGGAAGGTCCCCTGTGGAATGGGTTGATGATTGCCGGAATAGTTTTGACCATACCTGCCTTTTGGCTTATACAGAAGTTCTTTTTTAAAGATTTCCTTCCCTCATTCTGGCCGGCAAATGCCTGGTCGATGGCAGGTCAACTTGCTCAATTAATCTGCGCCTGGTTTATCCTTCAATCACTCGGAGTCACCGAAAATATCCTAGCTTATCAACTCGTATTTCTCCTATCTTCCATCGTGGCTGTATTGCCTCTGACTATCGGCGGAGTCGGTGCCCGCGAACTCGTTTTCGTCTATGCGCACACCTACGCCGGGATCGACGAAGCCGCTGCAGTGGCGTTTAGCTTAATCTTCTTTTTGATTTCTGCGGCAGTTTCGCTAGTGGGAGCGTTCGTCAAAGTTGATTTTATCGAAAACCCAAAATAGACTGATTTTTAGTACATTTAATTAAAATCATCCTTGCAAATTTAAAATTGAATTTTAAATTTGCAAGGATGATTGACCGATTACTGTTTCCTAAACTCGAAGAATTGATGCCAGATTTTCCGGCAATTGCCATCCTTGGTCCAAGACAAGTAGGAAAGACCACGCTTGCCCAGACACTGGCTGAGCATTTTGATCATCAATCAATTTACCTTGATTTGGAAAGTCCATCCGATCGAGCGAAGCTGGCTGAACCTGAGCAATATTTTGACCTGAATGAAGGAAAACTGATCATCCTGGATGAAATTCAGCGGATGCCGGACCTGTTTCCGCTTCTTCGTGGAGTCATCGACCGAAGAAGGAAAAAAGGGTTTAGATCCAGCCAGTTTCTGATTTTGGGATCAGCTTCTTTGGAACTAATCCGACAATCTTCAGAGACTTTGGCCGGGAGAATTGCGTATGAAGAATTGCCTGTTTTCAATTTGTTGGAAGTGGGCGACCAATCGGGAAACCTCGAAAAACTTTGGCTTCGAGGCGGTTTTCCGGATTCGTTTTTGGCTAGTTCGAATAAGGTCAGCCTGACGTGGAGGCAAAACTTCATCACAACTTATCTGGAGCGGGATATCCCTCAGATCGCTCAATTTGTTCCTGCTAATCGGATGCGAAGACTTTGGACGATGCTGGCACATGAACAAGGGCAATTGATCAACTTTTCCAAATTTGGAGCGAGTTTGGATTTGAGTTCACCAACTGTAAAATCCTACGTGGACATGCTGGAAGATTTGCTGTTGGTGAGATCTCTCAGGCCTTGGATGTCCAATGTGGGTAAGCGACTTGTGAAAACTCCCAAAGTATATATTCGGGATTCGGGTTTGACTCATGCCCTTTTGCAAATCGGGAAGATGGATGATTTGCTTTCTAATCCGGTAGTTGGAAGCAGCTGGGAAGGATTTGTGATCGAGAATATCTTTTCTGTTTTGCCGAAGGATGCAGAATTTGGCTTTTATAGGACATCAGCTGGTGCAGAACTGGATCTTGTGATCAGCTATAAGAGTCAGCTTTGGGCAATTGAGATCAAGCGAACTCTGAACCCCAAGCTTTCCAAAGGCTTTTTAAATGCCGTCGTAGATGTGGAGGCAACGCATCGATTTTTT
>JBILPR010000341.1:0-4644 GCA_044373795.1 Algoriphagus sp.
GACGAATAATCAGGAGTTTTTCTAACAATACGGTTCGGCGCTTGTTCAAAGACAAGCGTTTTTTTATGCTCAAAATTGCCTTTTCCTCTCTGTATTCTCATCCTTTGCCTTCGGGACATAGATTTCCTATGGAAAAGTATGAACTCCTGCCTGAGCAGCTGCTGTACGAAGGAACGGTAAGGGATGAGAATTTTTTCGTTCCGGGAATGATCGATGAACACTGGATACTAAATACGCATGAAAAGGAATACCTGGAGAAATTGAAAACACTTCAGCTTAACAAATCAGAGATCAGGGCCACAGGGTTTCCCCTTAGCCAGATTTTAGTCGAAAGGGAAATCAATATTTTGAGCGGTTCGGTGGAAGCAGCATTGTTTGCCGGGAAATTTGGCATTGCCATTAACATAGCAGGAGGCACTCATCATGCGTTTGCAGATCGGGGAGAAGGATTTTGCTTGCTCAATGATCTTGCTATCACGGCTAATTATTTATTGGAAAATCAATTGGCTCAAAAAGTATTAGTGATTGATTTGGATGTACATCAGGGAAATGGAACTGCTGCCATTTTAGGAAAGAGGCAAAATGTGTTCACCTTTAGTATGCACGGGGAAAAGAATTATCCACATCGAAAAGAGCAATCGCACCTGGATTGTGGCTTGCCGGACAAAACCGGAGATAATGAATATCTTTCAAAGCTTCGAGTGTGTTTGGATCAAATCCTGGGTCAATTTGAGCCTGATTTCATCTTATATCAATGTGGGGTAGATGTCCTTGAATCCGACCAATTGGGAAGACTTAGTATGACAATTGAAGGGATTAAGGAAAGAGATAAAACCGTTTTGAATCTGGCCAAAAGTCTCAAAATCCCGATCATGTGTTGCATGGGAGGCGGATATTCAAAGCGGGTAAGTCTTATAGTTGAAGCGCATGCTCAGGTGTTCAGATTAGCTCAGGAAATGTATTTTTGAAATCTTTAACTCAATTTAACCTGGCCAAATTCGAGGCCACCTTGCAGATTCAATACTTTCTTTATATTTGCGCCCTTGTCATCTATAACATCATAAAAGTGAAAAAAGGACTTAAACTAATCGGTGTACTTGGCCTTGCTACAGTACTTTTCTATGGCTGTGATAAAAAAAACGCTGCCACTTCTGAAGGTGAAACTTCCACTGTTCTTGCGCAAGACGGTGAACTCAAAGTTGCATTTGTTTACACAGACAGTGTGATCAATAAATTTGACTATTTCAAAAAGAAGTCAGGAGAAATTACCGAAAAAGGGAAAAAGTTTGAAGGTGATCTTCAAAGCAGAGCAAAAGGATTTGAGCAGGAAGTTGCAAATTTTCAACAGACTGCTTCTACTATGACAATGAATCAGGCAAGAGCGAAGGAAGAGGAGCTGGTGAAAAAGGAGCAGAATCTGGTCACTTATCGAGACAACCTGATGAGAGAGCTTTCAGCAGATGAATCTGGTCTTTACAGTGATGTATACGATCAGGTGCAGAAGTATATGAAAGACTATGCAACAACAAATAACCTGGATGTAATTCTTAGCTACACCCGAGGTGGAGCAGTTTGGTATGCTACAGACGCGATTGATGTAACAGCTTCCGTAATCGATGGATTGAACAAGCAATACAACGCCGCACCCGTAGATACCGCAACAAAAAAATAATCTCTTAATTGTGTTTAATGCTTTGAAACCCGGACTGTCTCCGGGTTTTTTTGTGGAAAAAAATTGGGTAATTTTGCGGCCCTAGAAACTAACAAACCAATGAAAATCACGGAATTTTTAAAACACAACTATCGTCACTTCAATGCTGCGGCATTAATTGATGCTGCTGAAGGATACAAGGCACATTTGGATAATAATGGTAAAATGATGGTCACTTTAGCCGGTGCCATGTCAACTGCCGAATTGGGTATTTCGCTTGCTGAAATGATCCGTCAGGACAAAGTTCAGATCATCACTTGTACAGGTGCCAATCTTGAAGAAGATGTTTTTAACCTGGTTGCTCATGATTATTACGAGCGAATTCCTAATTATCGTGACCTTACACCGGCTCAGGAGCAGGATCTTTTGGAAAGACATATGAATCGCGTGACTGACACCTGTATTCCTGAAATGGAAGCAATGCGTCGTATTGAAGATGTAATTCTTGAGGAGTGGGTAAGAGCCGATCAGGCAGGAGAGGCATTTTTCCCTCATCAGTTTTTCTACAAAATCTTGCTTTCAGGTAAGCTTGATGCATCTTTTCAAATTGATCCAAAGGATAGCTGGTTGATGGAAGCTGCCAAAAGGAACCTTCCTATCATCGTTCCGGGTTGGGAAGATTCAACTTTAGGAAATATGTATTCAGGTCACGTGATATCCGGCGATGTGAAGAATGTTCACACTGTAAGAAGCGGAATTGAGTACATGATTTTCTTGGCAGAATGGTACACTCAAAATGCTACGGTAGATAGTACTGTAGGATTTTTTCAAATTGGCGGGGGAATTGCAGGTGACTTCCCTATCTGCGTCGTACCGATGTTGCACCAGGATTTGCAAAGAACAAATGTTCCTCTTTGGGGATACTTCTGTCAAATTTCTGATTCTACTACTTCTTATGGGTCTTATTCCGGAGCAGTTCCAAATGAAAAAATTACTTGGGGCAAACTGGGAATAAACACTCCGAAATACATAATAGAGTCTGATGCAACAATCGTGGCGCCGCTGATTTTCGCCATTGTGTTGGATCAATAATTATGAAAAAAATACGAATCATGAGTTTTGGAGCAAGCAGCTTAATGCTGTTTGCTCTTTCTTTTTTTCTGAGCGCTCAGGCTCAAAACCTTAAATCGCTTTCCGGAGCAAATAGTCCACAGGACGATACAAATCCTGTATGGATCGGAAATAACACGCTTTTTTTTACCAGAGCTTTTCATCCCTCCAACAAAGGAGGAGCCATGGATTCTGGTGATATTTGGATGACCAAAAAATCAGAATCAGGAGAATGGGAAGCAGCAGTTCACAGACCTGATTTGAGCACGAAGGGTTACGATTTTGTCCTGGGTCTTGAAGACGGACTTACACTATTGGTTTACCACAAGGAAGTAGGTAAGGTTGGGATATATCAGTATTCTAAGTTTGGAAACGATTGGAATTTCCTTCGGGCTATTAACATGCCGGGATTGGATGGATTTGAGGGTCCGGTCACAGGAAGGATCGCCACGGAAGGGAAGTTGATATTCCTTTCGGGAAAAGGAAAAGACACTATCGGGAATGAAGATATTTACCTGAGTGAAAAATCAGCAACGCTGGAATGGTCCGCTCCGACAAATCTAGGCGCCGCCATCAATACGATCGGACAGGAAATGGGTCCGTACTTCGATGTAAATACCCAGCAATTATATTTTTCTTCCAACATGCATTTGGGAGCTAATGGAAAGGATATTTTCATAACCAAAAAAATGGGGGATGACTGGAACTCGTGGAGCTTTCCCGTAAAATGGGAGCAAATAAGTTCTGCTGGCTCAGACGTTTCCCTGACATTTTTGGATAAGGATAATGTGGTTTGGACAAGTACTCAAAATAGTGATGGGTATGCTGACTTGCTCACTTTTGCAGTAGTCACGCCTTTAATTATTCCACAGGAATTTGTTCCTGCTCAAACTGTTGCCGCACCTGAAGTTCGTGATCCTGTTGTCCTTGCAACTGAAGTTCCTGTAATTGAAAAACCTACTCAGCAGATATCGGAACCCAAACCAATCTTTCCGATGGTTTCGATTGGAAAACCTGAAATCAGCTTCCCAAAGGAAGAGGTCATTGAAGCAGAAAGGCCGATTTCCTGGATTGTAATTGATTCAAAGACAAAAGTTGGAATCGAGTACAGCCTGACTTGGGAAGCTTCAGGAACTCAGGTTACATCCGCTTCTGATCAACCGGTATTGCTTTCTGATTTAAACAAATCAGGAGTTGTGGAGATTAAAGTTTTATCTCAGGAATATTTTCCTAAAATATTTCTTGTCAAGGAAATAAATGAAAAAGAACCAATAGAAGTTTTGATGGTTAAAGCAGAGCCGGGAAGTTCTGTTATGTTGGAAAATGTTGCTTTTGCCAGGGGCACTGCGGAGCTTGAGGGAGAGCAATCTAAGGCGAGTCTGATTGAACTTGCAGCTTTTCTGAAAGAAAATCCTACCGTAAAAATTAGAATTAGTGGACATACAGATAACGCAGGTGATCCTGGACTAAATAAAGCGCTATCTCTTCAAAGAGCCGGGAGTATTCGGAAATTCCTCATCGAGCAAGGTGTGCCCGCGGATAATCTCCGAACCTCAGGATGGGGTGGGACAAGGCCTATTGCTTCTAATTCTACTGAAGAAGGGAGAATTAAAAATCGGAGAGTTGAGATTCAAGTGGAGAAATAACAAAAAAGGGCTTTGAGTGATCTCAAAGCCCTTTTTACTTTTAGAGGGAATAGTTACCTCTGTATTCCCGTTTCACGAATTGGTTTGCCGGTTCAAAGTTGGTCACTTTCATGTTTGGTCCATCCCAAACCAATTTGATACCTCTTCCCGGGTAGTCAAACTGGTTATTGCCACCTTCTCTCGGGATTCTGTAATCATAGCTTCGTATTGCCAGATTGCCCATTAAAACTGATTCCG
>JBILPR010000342.1:0-4594 GCA_044373795.1 Algoriphagus sp.
TATAAAATCAAATAGAAAGGAGAACTTAAACCTTATCACTCTAACTAGAAGGCTAAGCTCCCCGAAAAAATTGAGCTGCTTGCCTTTATGCCAGGCTTTTAAATTCTGATTCAAATATCTCTGGTAAATGCTCCTTGGAAAGTGGCATAAAAGGTGGGAAGATCACTTTAACCAACAATCACTTCCCGATTGGGAGAGCGAATTTTCCTGATCCGGCAAGAAAAAAAATTATCCAACCCCTACCGGGATTGGATTTTAGAATGTTACATACGAATGCAGTCAGATCTATTGATCATTTTGTACGCGCCGGGTCAACGAAACCAGTTCTTGCAGGATCAACACCTCTCAAACCAGAATCATCTCCTTGGTCATCGTTTTCATCTGAACTTTCTTCCTCTTCTTCAGATGATTCCTCAGACGAACTATCATTCTCATCGTCCTCATCTGATCCGGAAGCACTTTGAATAACCGCTGCAAGAAATAAAATCCATGCAATCGCTTCAGGGGAATAAATAATTTTCGTGTTTTGATACATAAAATTCAGGTTTTATAATTTAAAGATAATTTTTTTACTCAATAATCAAATTTATATTACTCACAATTTGACTCTGATTGACACCCATAAAATCAATCAAAAATTATCATTAGTTTATGCAAGGCCATTTCAAATACCCCGTACAAAAAAGTTATTTAGTTGCATTTTTTATTTTTTGCATAAACTTGATTACTATTTTAAATAGTGAAGCGCAAACTATTGAAAGTCTTAAAGCTGATTTGAAAGAGCTTGAGGAAAAGTCCGGATTCAGGCGAGACACTGCATACCTCAACAAGGCAAATGAGCTTGGTTTTATACTTGCTGAAAGCAATCCGGACAGTGCATTCATTTTTTTGGATAAGCAATTGCAGTTTTGCCGCAGCGCAAAGTATAAAAGGGGAGAAGCAGAAGCTTTGAAAATCTATGGAAATGCACTGCAAAATAAGGGAGACTTCAAATCTTCGATTGGTTATTATACCGATGCACTTACCATAGCAGAGGCCATTCCTGATGAGAAATTAATCCCGGGAATTTTGAATAATATAGGGTTAGTTTATTTTAATATCGGAAATTATACTGAGGCATTGAATAATTTTTATGAAGCAATAAAGGGTGCCGAAGAAGTTAATAATTCAAATGTAAAAGCTGCCGCTCTCAATAACATCGCACTGATTTATTTTGAACAGGGGAAACTAGAAGAAGCTAAAGCAAAATACAGGGAGATGCTGGCTATTTACAGGGATCTGGGCAACCAAGGCCGAATGATACTCGCTTACAATAATATTGGAGACGTTGAGCTGAAACAGAACAGACCTTTGGAAGCGCTGGAAAACCTAAGAAAAGGACATCAATCCGCCCTTGCTTTGCAGAGCCCTGAGTTCATCGAAATGACTGCCCGCACCCTGGCAGATATCTACTCCGCTTTGGATAGTCTGGATAAGGCTGAGGGACTTTATCGCCAATCAATTGCTATGGCCAAAGAAAACGGTTATGGAGTTCCTTATTCCCATTCATTAATCGGACTGGCTAATTTGTTTTATAAAAAAGGAAACCGGACTGAGGCCTTAAACTATGCTAAAGAAGGACTGAACCAGGCTCAGGCAATGGAACAAACCATGCAAATGCGTAATGCAAATGAATTACTGGCAAAGATCTATGAAGAAGAGGGGGATTTCTCGGATGCACTTTCCAGTTTTAAATTATTCAAACAGTATAACGACAGCATCAATGATTCCAAAAGTCAACGATTAGCAGCTACACTGGAGTCAGAATATGAATTCTCAAAAAAAACATTAGAATATGAAAAGGCTAGCCTGCGGCAACGGTGGCTTATTTTTTCGGCATTTGCCGGTCTCCTTACTTTTTTGATTATCCTTTTTATTGTTTCCCGAAACAGAAACAAACTGAACAAAGCATATCATACGCTTCAGGAAAAAACAATTGAAGTCGGAAATAAGAATGAAAAATTAAAAAAAGCACTTGACCAATTAAAAGCAACGCAATTACAACTCATACAAACCGAAAAGATGGCTTCTCTTGGTGAACTCACAGCGGGCATCGCCCATGAAATCCAAAATCCTCTGAATTTCGTCAATAATTTTACAGAGGTAAGTTCTGAGTTAATCCAGGAGATTCAGGCTGAGAGATCCAAAAGGAAAGAATTAAGAGATAAAAACCAAGCCGTTCAGCTGAGTTTGCCACCCAAACACGAGAACCAAGAGAATGAGCTGGAGGATGAGATCCTTGAAGACATCAAACAGAACCTGTCCAAAATCACATTTCATGGCAAGCGAGCCGATGCAATCGTCAAAGCAATGCTTGAACACAGCAAAAAGGGATCCGGGGAGAAAGAGTTAACCAACATTAATGCACTTGCAGACGAGTTTCTTCGTCTTACCTACCAATCATTTTTAGCTAAAGAAAAAGACTTCCAAACCGAATTTTTTCCAATAGTAATCGGGACGAATCTTGATCCTGATTTACCAAAGATTTCGGTCATCCCAAAGGATATCGGCAAAGTCTTGCTCAATCTGTACAACAATGCATTTTATGCCTGCGCTAATCTCAAGTCGACTAAGGGTGGAGGAATTTATAATCCGACCGTTTCGGTAAGCACGATGCTGACGGACTCTCCCTTAGAGGTCGGAGGTAGCGAGCAAAAATGGATCAGAATCACTGTCAAAGACAACGGCCCCGGAATCCCGGAAATCATTAAAGACAAAATCTTTCAACCGTTCTTTACCACCAAGCCAACCGGAAAAGGAACCGGACTCGGCTTAAGTCTCAGCTACGACATCGTGAGAGCACATGGCGGTGAAATAAAGGTGCAATCTGAAGAGGGAAAAGGGACTGAGTTTATTATAACTTTACCTATTAGTTAATTTTTGAAGTTTTCAGTATCATTCACAAAAAGACGGAAAACACCTTGCTATGGGTTTGAACATTATTGCGCTGATCATCCTTAATTACCTCCGAAAAACGCTGAAAAATTCTTCGAATTTTCTTCAATGGAAATGGGTAATTGATATAGGAGTTATTTTAGCAATAGCTTTCATTACTCTGGAAACAACTAATTTAGTAGATGAAATCTGGTTGGCAATCCCTTCCATTGCTTTGGCTTCAGCGGTTTTTTACGGCATATTTCGCTTACCTCAGTTTCAATTTGCTAAACCGCTTGCATATGCATGGATTCCTTTAGCAGCCATTGTTACTATTGGAAATCTGGTCAAAATTATCAATTCTGATTTTTTCAAAAGGTGGGAAGAATCATACGATGCAGGTGTAGCATTTTCAATTCTCTGGGCGATTGTGATATGGATTGGCGGGAATAAGAGAAGGAAAGCCCAAGAGATTGAACGCGCTATAGCAGAGCAACGAGAAAAAGAATTTCAGCTTTCCGAATCTATGAAAGCAAAACTTGAAATACAGGTAAAGGAAAGAACTGCCGAACTGACCAAGCAAAAAGAAGAACTAGAGGAAGCTTTGCTGGAGCTAAAAGCCACACAAGACCAGCTAATTCAGGCGGAGAAAATGGCTTCTCTCGGGGAGCTCACTGCAGGAATCGCCCACGAGATCCAAAACCCGCTGAACTTTGTCAACAACTTCTCCGAACTGACCAGTGAACTCATTGGTGAGATGAATGAAGCAATTAATAAGGGTGATTCTGAAGGGGTGAAAGCTTTGTCAATAGACATCAGGGAAAACCTCGAAAAAATAAACCACCATGGAAAGCGGGCTGATTCCATCGTCAAAGGAATGCTTATGCATAGCCGAACAAGCTCAGGCCAGAAGGACCTGACTGATGTCAATTCACTGGTTGATGAGTTTCTCCGGCTTTCTTTTCACGGCCTTCGGGCTAAAGACAAAAGCTTCAATTCGGACTTCAAAACAAACTTTGAACCAAGTCTGCCAAAAGTAGCTGTCATCCCTCAGGACGTGGGAAGAGTATTTCTGAATCTGATCAACAATGCTTTCTATGCCGTGAACGAGAAGAAAAAAAGCTCTCGCGACTTCAAGCCGTTGGTGGAAGTAAGTACTAAAAGTTTGGGAAAAAGTATCCAGATCACCATTTCGGACAACGGAGGCGGAGTCCCCGAGCATATCAAATCAAAAATATTCCAGCCCTTCTTTACCACAAAACCTACCGGCGAAGGAACCGGACTTGGGCTTTCGCTGAGTTATGATATTGTGAAAGCTCATGGAGGAGAATTGAGCTTGGAGAGTGAGGATGGAGAAGGTACCTCGTTTAGTATTCAACTTCCTCTGAATCAGGACAAAAACTGAAGAATTTTATTCAGATTTTTAATTTTTTCCCCGGGAAAATGGAAATCCTAAACTCCAGGTTGATGATTTACAAATTGATTTTAATGCGTTTCATGGGATGAAAAATGGGGAAAATCCCATTCATCAACAGTTTTGGTTTATATTTATAAATAAGATTTTCCATACTTGGTTAAGAAAACCAGGTTGACCAAAATCTTAAAATCTTCGCATTCAATGTCTTGCGAAAAAGCTGCGACTGGAGAATTACCTTTGACACCAAACAAAAAGAACCATTCA
>JBILPR010000343.1:0-4587 GCA_044373795.1 Algoriphagus sp.
TATACATCTAGAACAGTCCATATTTGTTTAATACAGAGAATTCCATCTTTGACATTATTCAAAAAAAAACGTAAGAACAAAACTCCCTAGTACAATTTCGCCAATAATAGTCGGTTCAAGAACGGCACTAGTTGTCAAAGTTGATATTACACTACCATCAAAATCTGCAACCGAATTAAGAAAATAGTGTGGGGTAAACCCATTTTGTTCCATAACAGTCACGTCCGGCATCAACCAACCATTGATATCAGCCTCATAAGTATAGATCTGGCAAGAATTATCTCTTTAAACTAAGCCTTTTTTCTTTAATAGCTCTTCTAGATTTCTATAACTTTTTAATAGCATTTCGTCATTGATAGTCTCATCATATTTAAAAACTTTAACGGGTTCTGAAACAGTTTCCTGTTTCTTTACTACCCTAATTTTTATTTCTTTTCCTACCGGAAATAAAGGTTCAGAAACCCAAGTGATTTGTTGATCCTTATCTCTATTATATCCAGAAAAATTAAGACTTATTTGTTCCTCCCCATTATACTTTCTTAATGTAAGAGTTACTGATAAAGTAAAGTTTTCAGCTTCTATTTGTCCGGTCTTAACTTCGTTGTCAATTTCTATTTCAATTCCTTTCATCATAAATCAGATTAATTGTAGGGGCACTTATCAAGTGGCCAAGCTCCTTTATCTCTAACGCAAATTTGGAGACAATCTTGACAACAATTTATACATTTAGGAACAAAGCACCTTGCATTAAAGTAAGTGCATAACTCAAACTCCGCATCTGAGTAACTAACTGTTGACATTTCGTAAATACTGTAAATCCATAATGAAAATAAGGTGCCCCCTAATACAACTTCTCCAATAATAGTCGGTTCAAGAACAGCTGCAGTTGTCAAAGTAGATACTAAACTTCCGTCAAAATCTGGAACAGGATTAAGAAAAAAGATTGGGGTAAACCCATTTTCTTGAAGTACTGTCACATCCGGCATCAGCCAGCCATTGATTTGACCATCATAGGTGTAAACTGTACCATCTGCTGCAATGGCTTTCATCCCATGGTAAGGATTATTTAAATCATCCCCTTCAAATAATGTAGTAAGCCAATAAGCAATATCCTCGGGGTCTAATGTCCCCGGAGTTCCTAAATCTGGATTAGTAGAACCTCCAACTGAACCACCGGAAGTATCTCCACCAGAACCTGTCCCTCCGCCGCCGCCTGATGATTTGGTGTCGCATTTTTCAACTTCTGCAAATCTAACCTCCGAGATAATGCATTGGTTTTCCCAACAAATGGTTGTATAGCCTGTGACCACTATTTCTGTCCTACATAGTGCAATTCTTGAGTTCTTCTCTTGAATGGATAGTACTTTCCCTTTGTTATAATGGGTTTCACTGAAGACTTCACCGTCCAAGCTTATTAACTGAATAATTCCTGAAAAATTACCAAAACCTTGTCTTCTCTTTTTTGTGTCTAACCATTTTTTTTCAGGAATGTAATTGATCACATAGGAATTAGTGATAGTTGCATTTTTCACAATTACCAGATTCCCGAATTCCTTAGATCCAAAGGAAATCAATGGGATAGTATAGGTAATTTCATCTTTGACCTGATCTTCATATTTGAAAGCCCTGGACCAATTAGCCCTTTCCAAAAAATCTGATTTGGATTTTCCTTCCCGATTACCGATTGATGGAGAAGGAATTTCGTTTTTATAATGCCTTAAAAATTCATCTTTTTGAATCGAAGTAAAAGATCTTATAATACTTTCTTTCGGCAATTTTGACAATTCACTTGTTAGTTTAGGGTCCTCTACACAAGAAGAAACAACGAAACAAAAACTTACGAGTAAGATGATATGCCTGAAAAATAATAATCTATTCAGTTTTTTGCTGTAGGATGGGGGGATTTTGTTTTTCATAAAATTGAGATTAGGTTAAAGATTAATTTTCACGTTCAAACTATCGAATACTTCCCAAAAAGTCAATAATTAATTCCAACAAACAGAAAATTTTCAGATTATTATTTGAATAAAACTTATTGGACAAGCTCCTGCCCCAAGCTGGATGGCTAACGGTGTTGACCGCCTCAAACTGGGCGAGCATCTGGAAGAAAGAGCTTTTTGAAGTATGAAATCAGAAATATGAAATATGAAAGCTGAAGTGTGAAAGCTGAAGGATGAAGTGTGAAAATCCCCCAGTGTGTGAGCATCGGGGGATTTTTTTTTAAATGATATTATTAGAAAGACGATTCGGTCATTTTTTGTCCTTTTAAAAAAAAGGATCCGTATCTGAAGGATTCAGAATTGCATTCTTCTAATAAAATTTAAACGCGATTCCACAATTGGAAAATCGTAGAATGCCTGAAGTCAACTAGAAGTTTTTCAAAAAATAAATTAAGAGGTTTTGATATTTGAAGAAAATAAAGATACTTTTCATTGAAATACTTAAAAACTTAAAAGACGGATTGCCTATGGAATTTTTAGCTGAAATGGAACCGTCACTAAGAGCACTTTGGTACATTGCTCTGCCAATTTCTTTAATTTTCTTACTTCAGACTATTTTGACTTTCATCGGGTCAGATTCTACGGAAGGGCTAAATGCGGACTTTGACGGGAACCTGGAGGGCGTCGAAGCTCCGATGCAACTCTTTACACTTAGAAACCTCATCAACTTCCTCTTGGGATTTAGCTGGACTGGAATCACTTTTTACAACTCTATTTCGAGTTATTTCCTTTTACTAATTCTTTCCACCCTGGTCGGTCTTGGCTTTGTGTGGATTTTCTTTTTTATCATCAAGCAAATCCAAAAACTAGCCGAAGACAACAGTTTCAAACTGGAGCAAGCTCTACAAAAAACGGGAACAGTTTACCTTTCTATACCTGCAAACAACGAGGGTATTGGCAAAATCATAATCAGTGTAAAAGGTTCGCAGCGTGAACTCAGCGCCATTTCCTTAACGAACCGAATAGAAACAGGTGCTCCTATCCGAGTAGTCGGGATCGAAGGAAGCAATCTTTTAATTGTAGAAAAAATCTAAATCAACCCTTTCCATGGATCCTTTAATTCTAATTCTAGCCGGAGCTTTTGTCGTCTTCGTCACAATTATCGCCTTAGTTTCGCGGTACAAGCGCTGCCCATCAGATAAAATCCTCGTAGTCTATGGTAAGACTGGTGGTACATCTGCTAAATGTATCCATGGCGGTGGTGCTTTCATCTGGCCGGTAATCCAGGATTACGCTTTTTTGGATCTGAAGCCAATTTCCATTGATGCCAATCTGACTAATGCACTTTCGCGTCAAAATATCCGGGTAGATGTTCCCTGCCGATTTACCATCGCAATTTCCACAGACGCAGACACTATGAATACTGCCGCTGAACGCCTTTTGGGTTTAGTTCATGAGCAAATTCAGGAGTTGGCCAAGGACATTCTTTTTGGACAACTTCGACTTGTTATTGCCACGATGACCATCGAGGAAATCAATTCAGACCGGGACAAGTTTTTGGACAATATCTCTAAAAACGTTGATTCTGAACTCAAGAAAATCGGCTTGAAGCTAATCAACGTCAACGTAACAGATATCAAAGACGAATCTGGATACATTGAAGCTTTAGGAAAAGAAGCTGCCGCAAAAGCAATTAACGAAGCGAAAATCTCGGTAGCGGTGCAAGAAAAAATCGGTGAAACAGGTAAGGCTTTGGCTGATCGGGAAAAAGATGTACAAATCGCCGATACCCAGCGAGATCGTGATGTGAAAATTGCAATAACTCTGAAAGACCGTGAAGTAAGTATTGCCGAGGCCCAAAAAGAGGAAAGTATTGGAAAAGCCGAGGCACAGCGAGACACCCGAGTCAAAACCTCCGAAGCCAATGCAATCGCGATCAGAGGGGAAAACGAAGCCAAAATATCCATCGCCCAGTCGGATGCTTTAAGAAGGGAAAAAGAAGCGGAAGCGTTGAGAATTGCTTTGGCATCAGAAAAAGTTCAGCAAGCCATGGCTCTTGAGGAAGCTTATGTGGCGGAGCAAAAAGCAGAAACTGCCCGTGCCGAGAGGGAGCGATCCACCCAAAATGCAAATATTGTGATCCCTGCCGAAATCGCCAAGCAGCGAGCAATCATAGAAGCACAGGCAGAGGCCGAGAAAATCCGAGAATTAGCAAAAGGAGAAGCGGATGCGATATTTGCGAAAATGGAAGCCGAAGCAAACGGTCTTTATGAAATCCTGACCAAGCAAGCTGCAGGATACCGTGAAGTTGTCAGTGCGGCTGGTGGCGATCCAACCAAAGCATTCCAACTTCTGCTGATTGAAAAGCTTCCTGAATTGGTAAGAACCCAAGTGGAAGCAGTCAAAAACATTAAAATAGATAAAATCACTGTTTGGGATTCAGGTCAAGGCGAAAATGGAAATAACTCCACCGCCAATTTTGTGTCAGGAATGATGAAAACGGTGCCTCCCTTAAATGACCTGTTTAATATGGCTGGACTCAATCTTCCCACCTATCTAAAAGGGGAAGATAAACCGAAGGATAATCCTTCAAAACCAGGGAACGAAAAGACCTCGGAATCCTAAACTTAACTTCGGGAATTTTTTT
>JBILPR010000344.1:0-4575 GCA_044373795.1 Algoriphagus sp.
GACATTTGCGCCTTCCTGAGCATATCTGATTGCAATTGCGCGACCGATGCCTTTAGAAGCGCCGGTGATCAATGCCGTTTTCCCTGAAAGTAATCCCATTGAGTTTAGAATTTTGTGTGGCCAAAATTAGAAAAAAAGCCAAAACTTTCGTGTTCAAAGTTGAAATCAACTGCTTTTTCCATATTTACAACTTTAATAGTCTGGTATTTATACATTGCTAAAAATTTTATTATAATAATCTATTGATCGAAAGAATACTATTCTGTTTTTCCTTTGAATTAGATTGGAAACCATGGTTTTAAGCCAGAACAGGTTAGGTAGCGGGATTTTTTTCTGAAGGCAAAAGGCCTATTTTTGCGAAGTTTCAATTCCTTATCAAACAAGATTTAGATATGTCTTCGACAAAATTTGACTTGATCGTAGTGGGCAGTGGTCCCGGTGGTTATGTAGCTGCGATTCGTGCCTCTCAACTCGGTCTGAAAACCGCTATCGTGGAAGCTGAAGAGCTTGGTGGTATTTGCCTCAACTGGGGTTGTATCCCTACCAAAGCTTTGCTGAAAAGCGCACAGGTTTTTGAATATATCCAGCATGCTGCCGATTACGGAATCACGGTGAAAGGTGCAGAAGCTGATTTCACTGGAATGGTCAAAAGAAGCCGCGGAGTTGCAGACGGAATGAGCAAGGGAGTAAGCTTCCTGATGAAGAAAAACAAAATCGAGATCTTGGCAGGTTGGGGAAAAATCCAGCCGGGCAAAAAGGTAGAGGTTTCTGATAAAGAAGGTAAAAAGACGGTTTATTCCGCAGACAATATTATCATCGCTACAGGCGCAAGAGCTCGTGAGCTTCCGGCTGTAAAAATTGACGACAAGAAAATCATCGGTTACCGAAAGGCAATGACCTTGGAAAAGCAGCCAAAGAAAATGGTAGTGGTTGGTTCCGGTGCCATCGGTGTTGAATTTGCTTATTTCTACTCTTCTATCGGAACTGAAGTAACGATTGTTGAATTTTTGGATCGCATCGTGCCAGTGGAGGATGAAGAAGTTTCAAAAGCGTTGGAAAAAATCTACAAAAAGGCAGGAATGAAAATCATGACTTCTGCTGAAGTGACATCTGTGGATACCAAAGGTGCAGGTTGCAAAGTGACAGTGAAATCAGCCAAAGGCGAAGAAGTCATCGAATGCGACATCGTTCTTTCCGCAGTAGGGGTGGTTTCCAATCTAGAAAACATCGGTTTGGAAGACGTTGGGATTTTGGTTGAAAAAGGCAAAATCAAAGTTGACGAGTATTACAAAACCAACATGCCTGGCTATTTCGCCATTGGTGATGTGGTTCCGGGGCCTGCTTTGGCACACGTAGCTTCAGCAGAAGGAATCATCTGTGTGGAGAAAATCGCAGGACATCATCCTGAGGCGTTGGATTATGGAAATATCCCGGGCTGTACGTATTGCTCTCCGGAAATTGCATCGGTAGGATATACCGAAGCAAAAGCAAAAGAGGCTGGTTACGAAGTGAGAATTGGAAAGTTCCCTTTCTCAGCTTCAGGAAAAGCATCTGCAGCCGGAGCAAAAGACGGTTTTGTGAAACTGGTATTTGATAAGAAATACGGAGAGATTTTGGGAGCTCACATGATCGGTGCTAACGTCACCGAAATGGTAGCAGAGATAGTAGCGATACGCAAACTGGAGACTACCGGTCATGAATTGATCAAGACTGTCCACCCGCATCCGACGATGTCTGAGGCGATCATGGAAGCAGCTGCCGCCGCTTACGGTGAAGTGATACATTTGTAATTCAAGTATTTAGAGCATTATTTAACCCAAGGCTAAAACAGTTGGCCTTGGGTTTTATTTTTAACCGAGTCACCACAACCAAACCACTTTTGCAAAAAGAGTATCTTTTGGGGAGGACTCAGGGTAATTACCTGTTCCGAAAAGAGCAGGCTTTTTCATTGGTTTCGGGGAAAATGATTGATCTTTAATTCTATGGAACTCCAACTCTCAACCCCGGCATTACTTTTCTCCGCAATCACCTTGCTAATGCTGGCCTTCACGAACCGGTTTTTGGCGATAGCTACTCTGATTCGCGGCCTGCATAAAAATCACCGAAAATCTCCAGACAAGGAAATCATCGTAGAACAGATTCATAATCTGCGGCGTCGACTGACGCTAATCAAAAACATGCAGCTCTTCGGAGTTTTCAGCTTTTTACTCTGCGTGATTTGTATGTATTTGCTTTTCCGTGGATTTACAGTATCTGCCAATTGGGTGTTTGTGGCAAGCATGCTTTCCTTGCTGATTTCACTGGGTTTGTCATTGGTGGAGATCCAGATTTCTACCAAAGCGCTTAATCTGGAGTTGGGGGACATGGAGGATTTGTTTGAAAAGAGGAAAAGCAGCCTTGATTTTATATTTAAGAAAGATTCGAAAAAAGATGAGAGTTAAGTGCGCTATTCCATTCCTGATTATCGTCGGATTGATTTGGTCTTGTGACCAAAAGCAGTCGGAAGAAACTGAAACGATTGTTCAGGAAATCGGGAATGAATCCAGAACTATTCAGGTTTCCACGATCGAAGAAGCACGGGATTTTTATACCTGGTCTTCAGACAGGATTCCAATGGTTTCCGCCCACAGAGGAGGACCGTATCCGGGTTTTCCTGAGAATGCGATTGAGACTTTTGCCAATGTATTGAAGTTTACCCCAGCCATCATTGAGCTCGATGTAGCGATGACCAAAGACTCTGTTTTGGTGCTGATGCACG
The DNA here is from genome assembly GCA_044373795.1 of Algoriphagus sp. GTDB lineage: Bacteria > Bacteroidota > Bacteroidia > Cytophagales > Cyclobacteriaceae > Algoriphagus. The sequence goes on from JBILPR010000344.1 coordinate 2,759, forward strand.
ATGATGAACTGGACCGAACTACCACAGGAACCGGTCCGGTAAATGAATCGACCTACGAAGAGATTCAGAATCTTTTTCTGGAAGACAACGATGGTAACCTGACCGAATTTAAAGTTCCGACTTTACAAGAAGCGTTGACTTGGTCCAAGGGAAAAGCCTTGCTTACAGTAGATGTGAAGCGCTCAGTTCCGTTTGAAAAGATCATTGAAGAAATCCGGGTGACTGGTTCGGAAGCGCATGCAGCGGTGATTACGTACACTTTTCCTGCAGCAAAAAAGCTTCATTCGATGGCCCCGGAATTGATGCTTTCAGTGACAATCCGAAACGCGGAGGAGATCAAACTTTTCGAAGAAACAGGAATTCCCTGGACGCGAGTGATTGCTTTTACCGGAATCGCTGAGCGTCCTTTAGAATTTAATCAGGCTATCCACGAGAAAGGTGTTTTCACTATTCTGGGAGTTTTAGGCAACCTTGACAAAAGTGCCGAAGCTCGTGGAGATCAGATTTATGTTGGCTTTGTGCAGCGTGGGGCCGATATCCTTGCAACAGATCGTCCCATTGAAGCTTCAGCCGTTATTCAGACTTTAGTGCCAACCCAAAGTTCTAAATCCAAGTATTTTAAAAATGGTAATTGATTTAAGAAGTGATACTGTCACCCGCCCGACTGCGGGAATGAAAGAAGCCATGTTTGCCGCTCCTGTTGGAGATGATGTGTTTGGAGAAGATCCGACTGTCAACGCGCTCGAGGAAAAACTCGCCGGGTTATTTGGAATGGAAGCCGGGTTGTTTTGTCCTTCAGGTACTATGACCAATCAGATTGCGATCCGTCTCCATACGAGAATCCAGACCGAAGTGATTTGCCATCAATATTCACATATCTATCTGTATGAAGGCGGGGGAATTATGTCTAATTCCTTGGCTTCGGTCAAGCTTTTGACAGGAGATTTGGGAAAAATAACCGCCGCTCAAATCGCTGAATCCATCAATCCAGATGATGTTCATGCTCCTGAGACGACCTTGGTTTCTCTGGAAAATACCATGAACAAAGGCGGAGGAAGTATCTATACGCTGGATGAAATCAAACCAATCCATGCACTCTGCACCGAAAAAAGGCTGAAACTTCACTTGGATGGAGCGAGATTATTCAATGCCTTGGTCGAAACCGGCGAATCACCGGCGGATTGGGGAGCACATTTTGACACGATTTCTATTTGCCTGAGCAAAGGATTGGGTTGCCCGATCGGATCGGTTTTATTGGGAACAAAAGCCGATATCAAGCGAGCGAGAAAAGTACGGAAGGTATTCGGAGGAGGAATGAGGCAGGCTGGAATTTTGGCAGCAGCCGGAATTTATGCCTTGGATAATCATGTCGAGAGATTGCAAGAAGATCATGCCCGGGCGAGAGCTTTGGGAGAAATGCTGATTAACCTGCCTGTGGTTTCTGAGATTTTGCCGGTAGCGACGAATATTGTAATCGCCAGGCTGGAGGATATTTCACCGGAAGAATTCCTGAAGAAATTAGCAGATAAAACCATCAAAGCTGTAAAATTCGGCAAAGATCTGGTTCGCTTTGTGACGCATCTGGATTTTGGAGATGCTGAGTTGGAGGAGTTTGGGAAACAGATTGGATCGATTTGAAATTCTTGATCTAAACTTTGTCCATTCAATTCGTTAAATTGAAATATTCAAAAGCTGGAAATCATGATTACAAGAAAAAAAGCACTGGAAGCGATAAATGATATGCCTGAAGAGTTTTCCATTGACGATTTGATGGACAAGTTGCTTCTCTTAAATAAAATTGAAATCGGTTTGGAACA
>JBILPR010000345.1:0-4565 GCA_044373795.1 Algoriphagus sp.
TTTGTTAAAACATTTGAAAATTCATTTGAGTCCTTGGTTAGCCAAAGGGTGGATGGCTTCTTTAGTCTTGGAAGAAAATCCGCTTTTCTCGCATTTGATTAAATCAGGGCTCATTCTTTCAAGAACTGCCGCCGGTAATCCATGCTCTGATGCAATACACGAAGGATTAAGACCCCGTACTCGGTACTGAAATAAATATCATGTGGGAATGATAGGTGAATCTCCTCAATTCGGGAATCAACTCGGACGCATCACTACCAATAAATCTAGAACTAGCCAGTGTCTGAATGGAATCATGCAAATCCATCAGGAACTTTTTAGCTTGTCCCAAGCCAAACTACCCTATCCCGTATTCATAAATGGAAACTATATCCTCGTCACACCTCGCCGATAATTTATAGATGCCCATCTGCTTTTAATCGTGCTTCAACTTCTTTCATGATTTCAGGCAGTGTTCTCTCGCTTATACCTGAGTCGATTCCTTTTTGAATAGCTTCCCTTAGTTCCAAAAACTTAGTGTTTTTGGCTTGATCCTGACGGATCAGATGCCGCACGTACTCTGACTCGTTGGTAAATTCCCCCGCTTCGATCTGTGCTTTGATCCATTTATCCTGCTGATCTGTGAAGGTGAGTGTTTTTCTTATTGTTGCCATTTCTAATCTATTTCACATCAATATTCATACTATTGGTGCAATATAGTGAATTTCATAATCAAGCAGAAAGCCCATTAATTCCTTTCAATTAAGGAAACTAGCGCCGATTTGAGTCAATTTTATCCGTCAACAGCGACTAAGAATTGATTAAACATGGCTTTAACTACAGCCACAATTCCCCTTTTTTAAATCTAATCAGATTCGTCCTTAGGATTTCATTTCTATATTTTCTATTTTTCCACTTTGACACAATAGACAATATCCCATGAACAAACACTTGCTAATTATCCTGTTATTCTTTTCCACACTTGGATTTACCTCCCAGGCGCAGGAGGCTATATTTCGGGCACAAAACATCATTTCTCCGGAAATCCATGCCGATGGAACCGTTACTTTCAGACTTCATGCTCCCAATGCAAAAGCTGTTCAAGTGACGGGGGATTTTTTACCCACAATGAAAATGGAAACTCCAAGAGGTCCGATGGATGGTCCCGGCAAAGCGGAATTGGTGAAGGACGCAAATGGGGTCTGGGAATTTAAATCTCAAGCCTTAAGCCCTGAATTGTACAGCTATTCCTTTCTCATTGATGATTTCAGAACTACTGATCCCAGCAATCCTTTTCTGATCAGGGATGTAGCTTCGGTCACCAATATCTTCATCGTGGGTGACGGACAGGCGGATCTTTACCGAACTCAGGATATTCCTCACGGAACTGTCGCCCGTCGTTGGTATGACTCTCCGGGATTGGGTATGGACAGAAGGATTACGATCTATACTCCTCCGGGATATGAAAAAAGCAATGAGAAATTTCCTGTGCTTTACCTCCTCCACGGAGCTGGCGGAGACGAAGAAGCCTGGATTGCTTTGGGCCGTACTGCTCAGATCATGGACAACCTGATCGCGGAAGGCATAGCAAAACCGATGATTGTGGTGATGCCCAATGGAAATGTAATCCAGGATGGTGCTCCTGGCGAAGGAAGTGAAGGCTTTTACAAGCCTCAGTTTATGGTTGCAAAAACAATGGATGGAACCTATGAAGGAGCTTTTAGCGACATCATCAAATTTGTGGAAGGTAACTATCAGGTGAAAGCAGATAAAGCAAACCGCGCAATCGCCGGACTTTCCATGGGAGGTTATCATTCCCTGCACATCTCCAGATTCTATCCGAACACCTTCGATTATGTTGGCTTGTTTTCTGCGGCGATCATGGCTCGGGAAGATGCAACCGGCAAGGTTTACAGCGACTTTGACGGCAGCCTAAAAGCTCAAAAGGATAATGGGTACAAACTATATTGGATTGCCATCGGCAAAACAGACTTTCTTTACGATGCCAACAAGGAATACCGAGCAAAACTCGACAGTATGGGCATGAAGTACGACTATGTCGAAAGTGAAGGCGGTCATATCTGGAGAAACTGGAGAGTGTACCTCACTCAGTTTACACCACAGCTTTTCAAGTAATTTACTTTCAACCTAACCTATTGTAGTACCTGTGTATAAGATCTTCTTATGCACAGGTTTTAATTTTCCTGATTTCCCAATAAAAGGGAATTATGGATTTGATTGCCTGCAAACCTCTAAACCCGTTGCCTATGAACACTTTTAAAGCCAGCCAGGTGACACTGCTTCTGCTGCTGCTGCTCTCCCATTTTGGTTTTGCCCAAATCCCTCAGCGCACTCCAACACCTAATGACAATCTGAAGTCTGCAGAAGTGTTGCCAAATGGGGATGTGGTTTTCAAGATCTATGCTCCCAATTCTGAAATTGTGTCCATTGGTGGAGATGTGATTCCTTGGGGGCAAAAAATCGAAGGAATCAAATCCGAAAACGGAGTCTGGACCTTTACTGTTCCAAAGGTAAAAACGGGAACCTATCGCTACCATTTTCTGGTGGATGGGGTGAAAGTTTTCGATCCAAAAGCACCAAATGCGAATGAAACCTCAGCTTTAGTTGATGTGCTTCCCAATGGGGAAGATGAGTTTTTCGCCATGCGAAAAGATGTTCCCCACGGAGCTGTTTCCTCTGTGTATTATTTTTCCTCCACCACACAAAGCATGCGCAGGATGCATATCTGGACCCCGGCCGGTTATCATTCTAAAACCACCAAACTCCCTGTTTTCTACCTGATTCACGGAGGCGGAGACAGCGATTTGGCCTGGCCAAATGTAGGTCGCGCCGGACTTATCATGGATAATCTCCTTTCAGAAGGAAAGTCAAAAGAAATGATTCTGGTGATGCCTGATGGCGGAATGGATACAAAATTGTTTGTCAAAGACTTTGTCAATGACATCATTCCCTTCATTGAGAAAAATTACAATGTCTATACGGATGCAAACCACCGTGCATTGGCTGGACTTTCCATGGGTGGGCTGGAAGTTTTGGATTCATTCATAACGCACCCGGATATGTTTGGATACATCAATGTGATGAGCTCAGGCTGGTTTGCCAACAACGAAGAAATGTACAAAGCCGGAGATGCCCGATTGGCAGAGATTGCCTCCACCTTAAATAAAACGGCCAAAATCTTACTTTTCACCCAAGGTGGCCCGGAAGATATTGCCTATGCAAACGGGAATGAAATGCTTAAAGTCTTCGACAAAAATGGAATCAAATATGAATTCACCGAAATACCGGGAGGACATACCTGGTCTGTCTGGAGACAAGATTTACGAAATTTTGCACCTAAACTCTTTAACTAACAATAACCTAAAACAATGAAATTCAAAAATTTTACCACAGGCATCGCTGCTCTCCTCTTGATGGGCAATGCCATCAACTTGCAGGCACAGGAAATCAGTGCCATGCAGCCTCCAAAGGTAGTTTCCCCGGAAATTTCCGCCGATAATTCCATCACTTTCAGAGTACTTTCGGAAAAAGCCAATGAAGTCACAGTCAACGGAAGTTGGATGGGTTTCGGAAAGACTTTGCCCCTGACAAAAGGTGAACAAGGAGTATGGTCCGTGACGATCGATCCGCTCCCCTCTTCCATGTACCATTACAATTTTTTCATCGACGGAGTAGCAGCAATCGATCCAACGAATTCTCAAGCACTTCGGGACGGTACCCGCTATGCAAGTTTGCTGATCGTGCCAGGAGCGGAATCGGATGTTTACCAAATGAATGATACTCCTCATGGCAACATCTCTCAAGTGTGGTACGAGTCGCCATCATTGGGCGCCGACCGAAGAATGTACGTGTACACCCCTCCCGGATATGACAGTGGAAAAGATTCATACCCTGTCTTGTATCTGCTTCATGGCGCAGGCGGGGATGAAGATGCCTGGTCTTCTCTGGGTCGTGCAAATTTGATTTTGGACAACCTGATCGCTTCTGGAAAATCAAAACCGATGATCGTCGTGATGACCAATGGTAACGCATGGCAGACTTCCACTCTCAGAAACGTTCCCGGTCAACCAGTTCCAACCCGGGAGACTTTTGCTCAGTTTCAGGGAAAGTTTGAAAAAAGCCTCGTAGAGGATGTAGTTCCCTACATCGAAAAGAACTTCCGGGCAATCGCTGACAAAGACCACAGAGCTTTAGCCGGTTTATCCATGGGCGGAGGTCATACCATCAATGCTTCGATTGCATATCCTGGCACGTTCAACTACATCGGAGTTTTCAGCAGCGGGATTTTCGATGCCAATGCAGATATGGCCGAGATGGAGAAAAAATTCATCGCTTTGAAAAACAGCGGAGTTTCCAAGTATTGGGTAGCCTGCGGAAAAGAAGATTTCGTAATGGAATCCAACAAAAGATTGCTCAGCATGCTTGACAAAACGGGTTTTGAACATGTCTACTTCGAAAATGAAGGAGGACATACCTGGGCCAACTGGAGAACTTACCTTTCCATGTTTGCACCGATGTTATTTTAAAAATTTGGCCGTGAGTGGAGACACTCACGGCGGCTTTTA
>JBILPR010000071.1:0-15205 GCA_044373795.1 Algoriphagus sp.
TACAATGGCGAAATTACCATCAGCCTGGCCTCGGGTTCGGGTACACTTTCGGGGGGGGTAATTGCATCTTCCACTGGAGGACAGTTTGCTTTCCGTGAGTTGCTGCTCGACGCTGCCGGGGTATTTACTTTTCAGGCATCTATTGCCTATCACCACAATGTGCCGCAAACCTATACCACCACGGTTTCATCGGCCATTACCATCGAGCAATCGGCCTTTTTTGGGGGTCAGGGCCGTGGTGAAGCCCTAGCGGAGAGTCCCATGATCAATTTGGAGGGCAAAAGGCGGCTCACCATTCAGGGTACTTTCACTGCTGCCGATAAAATCTTCGATGGCACCCGAGCTGCTACCATCCTTACCAATAACCTCAGTTTGGCGGGCATCATTGCGCCCGATGCTGTTGTTGGAACTTTCACGGCTTTGTTCAACAGCCCTGCCATAGGAACAAACAAGTTGGTGAGGACCCTGGTGAGCTTAGGTGGTGCAGACACAGCTAAGTATTTTGTATCGTACCTCAATGCACCCACCACTACGGCGAGCATATTGGGTGCGCATTATTTTGGTGGCGACGGCAAAGGGGATGATGTTTACTTTAGCCCACTTTCCACTTTGAATGGCGATGTATTTTTCAGTTGGGTGGGTGGTTTTGCGGGAGATACCCGAAACTGGTTTAATCCGGGTAACTGGGCTCCTCCAGCCCTTCCTGCATCCACGGATTTTGTCCAGATTCCTTCCACTGCTAATCAGCCCATGATTTCAGGATCTTCCCCGGGGCAGGATGTGGAAAGGATAGGTTTGACTACCCTTGCAGATGGGGCTACGCTCACCTTGACCCCCGGTCCTGTACTGACCTTCTTTGCAGGTGCGGAGGTAAATACCGAAGGCAGCGGAAGGATTATTCTTGAGCCTGGTTCTCGCTATATAAATGAAAGCAGCAGCGAACCTACCCTGGAAGTGCAGCAGGTGATCACAGGTCAAAAAGGCTGGAGAATGCTGGGAAGCCCACTGAAGGGCATCACCTACTCCAACTTACTGACTAGACTGATCCCTCAGGGGATGGGAGGACTTTCCTCGCCTTTCACCTCTCTTCAACCGAATGTGTTGTGGTTTGATGAGACTGATGGGGGCACTACCCTGCAGAGCTGGCGCAAACCCACCAATGTAGGCAATACGGTGAGCCTTGGCAGGGGTCACTACGTCTATGTTTTTAATGGCGCGAGTATTCCTGGAGGCTCAGGTACGTATGGAGACCTGCTTCCGGTGACCTTGATGGCTACAGGAAAAGAGCATAACTTCCTCAATAGCGGTCCTGTCAATTTTGGTCTCACCTATACGCCTAGGACATCCACTTTTCTTCAGCCTGATCCTGAAGAGGAGCTCTATATTGAGACCAATCCTGCCGATGCGGGATTCAATATGGTGGCCAATCCTACGGCCTCGGTGATCGACTTCTACCAAGCTGATGCTTGGACCAAGACCAATCTGGACAACAGCATCTATGTCTGGGACCCTTCGATGAACTCAGACGCCGGAAGCTGGAGAATCTTCAACGGAACTACCGGAAACCTGGATAACGGACGTATAGCACCCTATCAGGCCTTCTGGGTGAGGACCAATGCGGCAAGTCCGGTGCTTAGCCTGAATTCTTCTCAGGCCAAAACCCTGCTGCCCAAATCGTATTATTCCAGAATGGCAGAAGAGGATAAGTTGGCAAAGAATGCGGAAATCCTGACGCTTCCTTTTCAAGTCAAAGGAGAGGGCATGATGGCAGAAACCTGGCTAAGCTTTGATCCGAATGGGAAGCCGGGACAGGATCCTAGGGATGCCTATCAGTTGGAGTCCCTCACAGATACCTGGTTGCTGCTCTATAGCTACGGCTCTCAGAATCACCGCACTCCCCTTCAGATCAACAATCAAGACTACCTCAGCGGGGAAGTGAAGTCGATTCCGCTGATGCTTGCAGCAGCCAAGTCAGAGGAAGAGTTTTCAGGAAATTATACCCTTTCCTGGAAGGTACCTGCGTCCTGGCCACAAGGTGTTTCGCTGACCTTGATGGATCATACCAAGGAGCGGGCGGTAGATATGCTGGATAAGGAGAGTTACGGCTTTGTCTTTGAGGCGCCGAAGCTGCCCGGTGCACGGGTCAGCATGCTTCGTTCGGGAATGAAGTCTCCTGGACCGGTGATTTTTGATTCACCGTTTGACAGTGGTGACCCGAAGGCGCGAACTGTCAATCCGGATTTATCGAAGCGTCCGTTTACGATCCGAATCGGATCTTATTATCCCGGTCAAGGACTGGAGTACCAGCCCGACTATCCCAAGCTGCATGCACCGGTACCCAATCCGTTTAGTAGGGAAGTGAAGATCGGATTTTATATCCCTTACCAAATGGCTGCGCAGGTACGTATCACCGATGTGACCGGCCGTGTGATTCAGGACTTCGGGATTGCTGACTATGAGTCGGGGGAACATGAACTTGAATTTGTGGACGTTACAGCCCGCATGGCTTCCGGATTGTACTTTGTTCAGCTACTGACCAAGGACCACCTGCTCAACCAAAAACTTATAAAACTAAACTAATTTACAATGAAATTCTTAATTCACATCTCTGTGCTTTATGTTCTTTTTCAGCTATTTCCATTGGCTGAAGCAAGGGCTCAAGATACCCAAACAGAGCGAAGGATGCAGGTGACTGCCAGAGCGGTGATTATGGACAATTTAATGCTCTACACGATGCGGGATCTTGACCTAATGAATCCTACCACAGAGGGAAGCCGGCTGTTTGTATCCCCTTTGGAAAGTCCATTTTCTGGTCAATTCCGGATCAATGGATCTGCCTTAACCTCAGTTCGTGTCACTTATTTGATATATGAGGATATTCAGGAAGCAAGCGGAAATGGAGGAATAGTGAATGCCCGGTATCTGCTGAGCGGATTGCCTCGGGATAATCAATTTCAAAGTATGCTTTTTGCTCCGACGGGTGAATTCAATATCCAATTGGGCGGGGATGGACAGTATTTCCTTTGGATAGGAGCAGATTTAGACCTAAGCCGAGCCCTTCCCGGGGAATATTTCTCAGAATTTATCATTGAAATGGAATATACCTGATGCAAGGACTACTCACCTATCGCCCTGTTATGATGGCCATACTGTTAGCAGGAGGTCTGAGTCTGGATTTAACTGCCCAGCGTATCAACTTCAGTTCATTCGCTGGGGAGGGCATCACAGTGACCTCGCCGGAAGGCCCTTCAGGCTTGAATTTCAACTCGAAGAAAAGTATGATTGTTACCGGATCAAATGAAACCATTACCATCCAAAAAGGAAATGCAGGAGATGATATGTATGCTGTGGTGTATGAAATCATGGCGGCAGAGGGATTTGATCTTCAGGTGGATGTCACAGCGCCTTCGGCCCTCCGGATTTCCGGGGATACTGTTGCGCTCAATCAAGTTCCCTTTGTTGTGACTTTCGCTTATGAAAATAAAGGAGCCAACTCGGTAGCAAGTGCAAGGAATAATGCCATCGATACCCCGGTCGGCCTTACCAGCCTGATCATTCCTGTCCTTCCAAGATCTATTGGTGCTCCTGCTCCGCCGCCGGATCCTTTCACCGGGTCTTCTACTTCCCGTCCTACCGGAAAGGTGTATCTCTTTATATATGGAGAAGCGGGACCTGTTGGAAATGTCCGGGCAGGAACTTATGAAGCCGATGTAATCATCAATGTCAACTATGCAGGTGCCAATTATGAATAGGATACTGCTATTCCGAATCGCTCTTCTGTTGATACTCTGTGTGGCAGGATTTAAGCCAGTGCATGCGCAGTTTTTGCAGACCAGAATCAGTCTGCCTCCCGGCATCGAGATGAAGTCCGTTGGCCTGCCAGGGCAGATTCTACCGCAAGAAGATTCAAAATCCATGTTGGCTGAACAAATGGTTTGGGTAGAACTCCGGGCCATGGTGAACCTCCAACTTGTGGTCGAGTATGAGTACGGCAAATCCCTATTCCCTAAAGAAGGCGAATTACTCATTCTGAATGACGGTTCAGAAAACTTTGGTCAGGCAAAACCCCTAGGAACATTAGGTTTTGTCTTGATAGAGAATCCAAGAAAAACGATAAAAAAGGTTGGGCTCAGACCTTATAGTGCGTGGCTGGGATTTCCCTTCCAATCACGAGCCATTACTACTATTCATTATCCTTAAATCTGCACACTATGAAGAAATAAGAAACATAAAATTGGGATTATAAGCCGATAGGCTCAGAGCCAAAAGATCAAACAAGGCTAGCCGGCAAACGGGGAGGGCCGATAAGCCTTGATCATCTTTCTTCCCCAAAACCGAACTATTTATTTATAAACAAAAACAAACAACAAATGAAAATCACATCAAAAATCACACTTGCCCTGGCTATGATGCTGGGAATCGGAATCGGAAGCAGTTATGCGCAGACTGCCACTGCACCGGCTACTATGGAAATCCAAACAGCATTGGCTATAGTACTTGAAACCGGTAGCACCATAGACTTTGGAAATGTATCTGCTACTACTCCTGGGGCAGTTTTTCTGGATCCGAAGGGATTAGCAAATGTAAGTACAGGAGCCACTACCGATGTAGCTCAATTTAACGTCACTGGAGGAGCAGCTGCAGGCATTACAGTCACTTATGATGCAACCGTTGCTATGACAGCCACAAGCGGTTCAGCTTTAACAGCTGGGGTAGGGTCTACTGCTGCAATCTTAACTCTGACTCCAAGCGTAGTGGGTGCTCAGTTGGTAGGGGGTCAAAGCACTGCCGCTGCTATTGGTATTGGTCCTGCTGGTACAGTAACCTTGGCGCCCGTCGGCGACGCAAACGCTGGTAAATATTTTATATGGGTAGGCGGCACAATTCCAACTTTGGCTAATCAAGCAACCGGGGAATACGCAGGTACCTTCAATATTGCTGTTGCTTATAATTAATTAATCTTTAAATCCGGCGGTGGCATTTGCGTGCCGCCGGTTTTATAATTCTCTGAAACATGAAAAAATGCTACCGGCCGGTACTGGCAGTGATGCTGCTCTTGATCGGATTATCGGTAAAGTCTTGGGCACAAGTGTCCATCGCTCCGACGACCCTCTATACTGATGCCAATGGCATCTCTACCTTTTACATTACCAATCCCGCGGCCACCTCTCAGGAAATCACGGTATCCTTTGTATTCGGCTATCCGGCTCACAACGAAAACGGAGAGCTGTATATGGTCTATGAGGATGCAGAAAAAGAAGCCATATGGGGCTTGGGAAGTCGGCTGCGAGTTTTTCCTCGGTCCTTCATTCTGGCACCCAACAAGCAGCAGGTAGTGCGAGTCCAAGTGCTTCCCGATCGCTCCAAACCGGAAGGAATGTACTTTTCCCGGGTTAAAATCACCTCTAATACCCAGGCAGCAGATATTGGAACTGAAGCTGGTGACGGCGTGTCGATGAAGGTGAATTTTAAGTTTGACCAGATTTTGGCAGTATTCCACCGCCAGGGTACTGCTACTACCTCTTTACAGTTGGGAGAGACAGCCTATGTTAAAGAAGGCAACAAACTTCATGTAACCAGTCAATTTACCCGAGGAGGGAATGCTCCCTTTATTGGATCTGCGCATGCCGTACTCCGGGATGCACAGAATCAAGTGGTGGCCGAGCAGAGGCAGACTGTCGCACTGTACTATGATGCTCGTCACCGGGTGACCCTTGAGCTTCCCGATGAATTTATCATGGGAGATTATGAACTAGAACTTGATTACCGTACTGAGCGCGGGGATGTGAGTGCCTCAGACCTGGTAAAAGGAGCACCTGTCCGCAAACTGTTGCGCATCTCGCTGCCTAGGTAAAAAAGATTAATCCGCAAGCATAACAATTTAAAGGTGAAGCAAACTCCATCTGTAATTTCTACTCTATTCCGTAACCTACTTTGCTTAGGTTCATTTTTGTTTGCCTATCAGGCAAATGCACAAAATGAACCTGATGCTAATGTATTGTTGACCTTCAATCATCCGTCCTTGGGTCAGGTGTATGTGTCAGCGGCGATTTTTGGAGAAGTGCCATACATTCCGGTTGGAGAAGTTTTGAGCCTTTTGGAGATTCCTGCTGAGTTGCTTCCAGAAAGCCGTGGACTGCGAGGCACTTATCCGAGCCCCAATGATTTTTGGCAAATCAACCCGGTTCAGTTTCGGCAGACCATAAGAGGTGAATCTAAAGAACTTCTGAAAGCAGATTTTTATTTAGGTGAGTTGGATCTTTTTTTACATCCTAAGATTCTTAAGGAAATGTTTGGGTTGGATTTTGTCATGAGTCTGGAGGGATTGACACTTTCTTTGAAATCGACGTATCCGCTGCCGGTTGAGGAAAAAAAGAAGCGGGAACAACTCCGCAATCGTCTGCTTTCTTCTGATTCCAATTCAGACCTGATTTCAGCACCATTACTTTACCCTAGAGATAGAAGTTTGCTCAAAATGGGTATGATTGATTACAATTTGAATCAGACTTTTTCAAATGAAGGAAATTTAACAAGCGGACTTATTAATGTTGGTTTGGAGGCGCTTGGAGGCGATATGGTGGGTTCGATTGGCTTCAACAAAAATGCTGCAAGTACGGAAGTGGATGTTCGGGGATTACGCTGGCGATATGTACTTCCCGGGGCCATGGAGCCTAAAAAAAATGTGCCACTTACCGCATTTTCGGCGGGAGATATATTCACGACAGGACAGTCCCAATTGGGTAGTATAGTTGGAGTGTCTCTGACCAATGATCCGATAGCCCCGAGAAGGGAGCTTGATTTTTTTGTCATTGACGGATATACAGAGGCAGACTCTGAAGTAGAGCTATTGATGGGTGGACAGTTAGTCGACTTTGTGCGTGCAGATGATGTGGGTTATTTCCGATTCAATGCGCCCATCAATTTTGGTACACTCCGATTGACTTTGCGAATTTATACTCCACAGGGAAAAGTGATACTTGAAGATCGACAGCTTCAGATTCCATTTACTTTCCTTCCCAGAGGGTTTGTGACATACAATGTCCAAGCTGGCCTTCCTCGGATTGATTCGGGAGTAGGAGATCAAATTGTCGGCCATGCCGACGTTGCCTACGGGGTCACCAATGCACTGACTGTGCGGGCGGGTTCGGACTTTTACCCGAGTAAAAATGGTCCTGCTCCATTCAACTATGTTGGATTGTCAGCTCGGGTATTTCAGCAGTATCTTGTCAACCTAGACTTTCTGCCCAATCGATTTGCCCAAACGAATGGAAGTGTGTTTTTTGCGAATAATACCAGCATTACGGCCCAGTTTAAGGAGTATTTTCAAGATTCTGTGCTGAATCCCCGATCTAATCAAAGGGAATACAGTCTGAATTATTTTATGCCATTTCAGGTGAAAGGCCAATTTGCAGGAATCCGTTTTGGAGGGACTCGACAAGAATCCCTAAAAATAATCAGAAATTCACTCCAAGCAGATCTGAATACTCAACTGGGCAGATTTGTTGCCCGGATTAACTTCCGGGGTAATTTAGATCAATATATTCCTACCACCACGGAGGTTGGATTCTCCAGCTTCACGGGTACGGTTACAGGTTCAATGACATATACGCTGTCCAGAAGTCTGGGTGTACCAATATATGTGAGGGGGATGTTTGTACGGGCCCAGGCACTTTACGATCCGCAGATCCAGCGAGTCAAAAACATGAGTGTGCTGCTTTCTCAGACCTTATTTAAAAGAGGCAGATTGACACTGGGTTATGACAGGGATTTGATTCAGGGAATGAGTCAATTTCAGTTAGGTTTCTTATATGATTTTAATTTTTTGCGTACAGCGAGTCAGTTTAATATGTCTGGGGATAATTTCTCCTTGCAACAATCCTTCAGTGGCTCTCTGGGATACGATCCCATTGGAAATATCATCCCAAATAATCGAGATCAGGTTAATCGGTCTGGGGTGGCAGTTAAATTATTTATTGACGGGAATGACAACGGTATTCACGATGAGGGGGAGGAGATTGTGCCGGCTAAGGCAGCTCGGCTTGACCGTTCGGCCACAGCAGTTATGGGTTCGGACGGTATTGTTCGGTACAGTCAGCTTCAGAGCTACTGGACTTACAGGTTGGAAATTGACAAAAATGCGCTTCCGGATCCCACTTTGGCTCCAAAGCAGCAGGCCTTTTCCTTTGTAGCAGATCCGAATCATTACCGGATGATCGAAGTGCCTCTATACCGTACTGGGACGATTGAAGGTGCGGTCTTCACAGCGAGCCTTTCGGGAGCCAAGGTAGGACAGGGGGGACTGCGGGTAACACTGACTGATGCCTATGGCAAAACAGAGACCCTAAGAACCTTCACTGACGGGACCTTTTACACCTTTGGTCTGATTCCTGGCACTTATACCGTAGTTCTTGATCCTCAGCAGTTAAATTACATCGGGAAGGAATCTGATCCCGATGTGCTGGAGTTTGAGATCAAAGCCTTAGCTGATGGGGATTATGTGAGCGGGTTGGACTTCAATCTCATAGATAAAACTGACCCCGACCTCACCCAAAGATGAGAGCCGTATTGGAGCTTTTTGTCAAGGCGAGGGATTTGGCTTATGAAAACAAACTGGAAGAGGCATTAAAAGCATTGGATGCTTCATTGGAACTGTTTATAACCGATCAGGGTCTGGCCTTAAAGGGTTCGATATATTTCCTGAAAGGTGAGGAAGACTTGGCCTGGGAATTCTGGGAGCTGGCCCACCAGCGTAATCCGGAGATTCCTTTACCCGAACGGAACAAAAATAACTGATGGCAACACCCCTGTTCATGGCAAAATATAATACTCTATTTCAAAAAATTCTGAATATGACAAGAATTTTTTGGTTGATGTTGGCGCTCCAGGTAGCTTCAGCTAATGCTTTCCCGCAACAATACTTTTTTCAGAATGCAGGTATTGTAGCTAGGGAAGTCCTGCCTGCTGACAGCCCTCTTTATGCTCCGTCCGAAAATTGGGGTTTCTTTGAGCAGTTCCGTAACGAGATGGAAATAGAGCGCTTTCTGATTCTCAACCTGAGTGGATATGTGGAACCTGAACGTTTTTTTGTATCAGTAAGGTATGACCCGGGAGGCGGTTCAGATTCCACAAGCAGATCTACCCTTCGGGAATTGACTCCCGATCAGGGTCTGGGAGTTCAGGGGGAGCCTTCGGAAGCTCCAGGTGCGCCGGGTAATTCTACCTCGGAACGATTTACCCCTCCTCTCAACCGACTTCCCGTTCTTCCTGATTTTTGGGAGCGAAATAAACTGTGGGAAGAGCCCTCTTCGGATCAGGTCACTGGGTCAGGCGAAGGTGCTCTTCAGTCTTTGCTAAGCCCTGGTGAGCAGAATGGCAATTCCCAATTGCTCGAGAGCTATGATGAACAGTTTCTGCTGGGTAAGCTAGGTGTGCATTTCATTATCGACCCGGAGATATCTCCGGAGGTGGAGGAGCTCATGGGTAAGATCGCTTATTATGCACTGAAGCTTTATGCCTTTGAATCGTATGAAATTACCTTTGAGCGAATTCCTTTGCATGAGCTTTTTCCAAAAGAGGAAGAGAGGGGCGAGCAGGATAGCCTGATGGTGGCCCAAGGTCAGAAACCAGCTATCGATCAGCAGGTGGAAACGGATTGGCAAAGCAGTTTGGAGGAATGGTTTTCCCCATGGGCTTTACTGTTTTTGATTTTATTGGGATTACTGTTTTATGTGTTGATGAAAAGGAAGCACCCGGAAATAACCAAAGAAAGGGATTCTAAATTATTGCGAGAGCTGTCTAAGGAGCCTGAGGGAAAAGGTGCAACTGATGAAGCCAATCAGGAAGGTGTGCCTGATTTACAGTCAGATTTTGCTGCGGTTGGTGATGATTTTCGGGATTATTTTGTACGCCATACACAGGAAATTGGTAAAGTATTTTCCCATTGGATAGAAGATTTGGGTGCAGATGGACTTATTATGGTGCATACCGTTCTGATGCCGATGGGTAAAAATATGTACACCCTTTTATTCCCCTATCTCTCGAAAGATGCTAAGGAACTGCTTTTTAAGTCTTTTCACAAACAGCCCCCGCTTGTCAGGGAGGATGAAAGGGCATCTTACCTAAAAAAACTCTATGAGATCATTTTAAACAAGATTGGAATTGAGAGCCTGGCGCTGTTGACTTCCCTTGAAAAGGAGGAATTGTTTGCCTTGCTGGATTTATTAGAAGACAAAGATGCTGCAAAGGCTTTATATCACGTGGAGCTTGCACTCCGATCTGAATACCTTCAAAGGACACCCCCATTCCGTGCAGTGGATATTTTGATGAACGTTTCTGGAATAAGATCCATGAATAAGACAGAGTATGAAAGACTAGGGGAACTAGTTTCTGAAAAATTGGTGGAGCTGAGGTTTTTCAGGAAGTACCAGAAGAAGGACCTTCAATTTATGGTCGAATCCCTTGATTGCATTGACTCGGATGTTCAGGAAATAATCTTGGAAAATTTAAAATCTGCCGACCCGGTATTGTATCAAGAAATCAAAAAGTACCAGTTGTCCTGGAGTGATATCGCAGCACTTGATCCTGAATTTGTTCGGGAGGCCACGCTTGCCTTTAGTTCTAATGAGCTGAGTATTGCCTTCTCTTATCGGCCTGAAGAGGTCGAGGAGATTGTTTCCTTGAGGCCTGAACGTGAGCAGGAACTGATCCGTGAGGTAGCAAAACAGAAGGTAAGTGTTTCCGAACTAGAAGCGAAGTCCATTTTGAAACGCATGTTGACTGCCATCAAAACCAATTTAAGAGCCGATGAAATCAAGCCTAACTAGGAATCTTCACACTGGGTTAAGATGATAATCCATCTGCCTGCGCCAGGCGGGTGCGAGATTAAATATGGCCTTTCAGAAACAAATTAAAAACACCATGAAAAAAAATCATAAAATCAAGAACCGTTCATTTTGGGCGATAATAGGAGTATTCGGTGCTTTGATCCTGTATTCCTGCTCCTCCTCCAATACGACCACCATCCGGATAAAAACCGATCCAGATCGGTCTATCAAGGATAAATCGGCGTCCGAGGGATCGGAAAAACCTTTGAATCAGGCGGTTCTTCAGATTTCCTCCACTCCAAAACAGACCAAAGAAGAATTGCTGGGAGAACGGGTCAATCAGCTACTCAGCCACTACGTGAGGGCGGAGGAACTGATGGCCGAGGGCAAAGTTTTGGAGGCGGAAGACCAACTTATTCGAGCCTCCGCCATTGTGGAAAGCCGGGAAGGCTTGTTGGTCTTACTTAAGATTTACGAACAGACAGGCAATCAGGTGAAGGCTGATTCTTGCCGAAAGCGCCTGGCTACTCTAGGTCCGGTCATTCTATCCGAAAATTATCCTGGGTAATGACAAACCCCATCAACCCGGAAGCAACCGTTCCCGGGCAGATCAAATCTCATTTTCATGATCTTCTTTCATTCCAAGGGCTATAAATAATCGATATTCAAATGAAATTTATCTCTACTCTCATCTTTGGTGTATTTAGCCTCGGACTGTTCGCAGCTGGCATTTTCTCCACTTTGGGATATTTTAATCCGGATCTGTCTCCATTCTTTTTGATTCTCAACTTGCCAAGTATGGCTTTGATAATAGGCGGTACTTTTTTTCAGCTCTTTGTGACATTTCCTACTTTTCAAATAGGAAAGGCTTTTTTGGATTTTCATCCCCGACTTTTTTTCCGGAAAATTAAGTTAGATCAAAAAAATGGACAGATTGAAAAAATTCTGTTTTGGCAGTCCACCTACCAGATGTCAAGGCAAAATGCCTGGACCCAACTCGGAAAAGACCAAGTCAGTGATTTTGAATCTTACATATTCAAGTTGCTGGAGACCAATTATGGCATCGACGAGTTTGTAGAATTATATCAATCCAAAATTTCCAGCCTAGAACGAAATTCCAGTCAATCATTTAAAATTTTTTCTACACTCGCGGGAAGCAGTCCTGCTTTTGGGATGATGGGAACTGTCATCGGTCTGATGATGATGTTCAACAATTTTGAAAATGATGTGCAATTAGCGAAAGGTATTGGTTTGGCCCTTATGACCACCCTTTACGGAATTTTCTTCGCCCAGTTGATTTGGATTCCTGCCGCTAAAAGGGTGCAGCAATTTTACGCTGAGCTCAAATTCAATTACGACGTGCTGCTTGACGGTATCGTATTGATTTTGGAAGAAAAATCTCCAATGTACATCCGTGATTTTCTACAGGCAAAAATTGATGACAGATGAAATTGAAATTGCCATTAAAACCTAGATCAAAGCCATCACCCCCGATTTCTTATGAGGAGGATTTTGGAGAAAGTGTCTGGCAAATCAGTTTTCTGGACACCATCACGGTTCTGCTCTGTATGATGATAATTCTGGCTAGTGTCCCCTCCAATTCCAAGGATGCCAACCAAAAAAAAGGGAGTTCCAGCCAAGATGGTAAAGGGGAATTCCCCCTTACGGTGGATTGGGATATTTTTAGACTAAATGATGAGCTAAAAAATCAGTTGAAGGATGAGCTGGAAGCGGAAAAGTTACTGTTGGAAAAAGGAGAATACGAAATCAGGATGATTTTTACGGGTAGTTCTTTTTATAACCAAGGCAGTGCACAATTACTGCCGGAGGGAAAAGAAATCATCCTGGGTATAGTGGATAAATTGGCGGCCTGGCACCGACAAGATTATAAAATAGATGTGGAAGGGCATACGGATTCCTCTCCCATAAAGAGTCTCCAGTACCCGAGTAACTGGGAGCTTTCGGCAGCACGTGCTGCCGGGGTAGTTAAATTTTTCCTTGAATCCGGCATTTCTTCTCAAAAACTGAAGGCATCTGGATTTGCGGATGCCTTACCGATACTTCCAGAAGTAGATGAAGCAGGAAAGTTGCTGGCTAAAAATCAGGATTATAACCGAAGAATTGTGATTAGACTATATTTTGAATAATCATTTAGGTGAATCAAAGGCTAAAGGAATGTGGTTTTTGCTAATCAAGAACCTGAAAGCATGGAAGATGGCTCAGAAACGAATACCGGATAAAAGAAATTTATCACTTGCATGGAAACTGTCTGCCAAGGAAAGCTAGAACTCTGTTCTCAATAGAAACAAGTGCATTCTTTCCTCGGCAAGAACAGGAGGTTTGGCTTTGGAAGCGCAGTGTGATTTGAGACTATCACAAACGGTGACGTGAGAGGTTTGCGGCAAAATCCCATTTTCTGCTCGACTGCTTATTTTTTCTTAGCAGGGAATCGCCCTTTTTTCTTTGTAGCATCAGGTTGAGCTTCAATGATTTCAAGAGTCTCAGCATATGTCAAAGATTCAGCTTCTTTCCCTTTCGGGATCTTGAAATTGTCTTTGCCAAGTTTGATATACGGACCCCATCGGCCATTCAGAATCTGAATCTCTGGATTTTCTTCAAAGGATTTGATATGCTTTTTGGCATCTGCTTCCCGCTTGTTTTGGATCAGTTCGATCCCCTCTGCTTCCGTGATGCTCAACGGATCCTGCTCTTTTCCAAGGGAATAAAAAGCAGCGTCGTGACGTACATAAGGCCCGAAACGACCAACTGCTGCAACCATTTTCTTATCCTCAAACATGCCAATGTCTCTCGGGAGTTTGAAAAGTTCCAGAGCTTCTTCCATCGTAATATTCTCGATGAACTGCCCTTTTTTCATACTTGCAAACTGCTTCTCTTCGTCATCAGCTTCACCGATTTGAACGAGTGGGCCGAATTTGCCGAGACGTGCAGTCATATTTTTCCCATTGACTGGATGTACTCCGATCAATCTGCTTGAGTTGATGTCTTGTCGGGAAACCTGCTCAGTGTTTTCGACGCTTTGGTGGAATTTGCCATAGAACGAACCGATCATATCTTCCCAGTTTTGGCCACCGGCTGCGATATCATCAAATTCTTTCTCGACACGAGCTGTAAAGCTGAAGTCGATTACATTTGGGAAATGCTCCACCAGAAAGTCATTCACGACCATGGCAATATTGGTTGGGAAAAGTTTCTGCTTCTCTGCCCCGGTGATTTCAGTTTTTGCGGATTCTTTGAAATTGCCCTTGGCAATGGTCATTTCCACATAGTTTCGGGGGGTACCATCTCTGGACTCCTTGATCACATATTCCCGCTTTTGGATTGTGGAGATAGTAGGAGCATAAGTCGATGGACGACCAATTCCGAGTTCTTCCAGTTTCTTCACCAAAGAGGCTTCGGTATATCTTGGTGCAGGTCTTGAGAAAGTCTCACGACCTTTCATTTCCTGTAGATTCAGCTCCTGACCAATGTTCAAAGGAGGTAAAAGTGATTTATCGCCTGCTTCATCTTCTTCAGGTTCTTCGTCTGTATCTTCCAAATACACCTTTAAGAAACCATCAAATTTGATCACTTCACCTGTTGCTATAAGATTTTGCGGAGAGTTTGAAATTTTAACTGTAATCGTTGTTTTTTCAAGTTCCGCATCTGACATCTGGGAAGCGATTGCTCTTTTCCAGATGAGTTCGTAGAGTCGTTGTTCGTTTCTTTCTCCGCTTACATTGTGTACCGAGAAGTCGGTTGGGCGAATGGCTTCGTGCGCTTCCTGGGCACCTTCAGTTTTGGTTGTGAATTTTCGTGCTTTATGGTAATTAGCTCCATAATCTGAGTTGATGGCATTTTTTGCAGAGTTCATCGCATCCTCAGAGAGGTTGACGCTATCCGTTCTCATGTATGAGATCTTACCGGCTTCATACAATTTCTGAGCGACAGACATAGTCTGGGCAACAGAGAAATAAAGCTTTCTGCTGGCTTCCTGCTGAAGTGTGGAAGTAGTAAAGGGCGGAGCCGGTGTTTTCTTAGTTGGCTTTTTCTCCAGATTCGCTACGCTATACTCAGCCTGAAGGCAATTCTTTAGAAAAGCTTCTGCTTCAGATTTGGTCTCGAATTTTTTGGGAAGCTCAGCCTGGAAAGTTTTTCCTTCTACTTCGAAAATCGCAGTGATTCTGAAGGATGATTTAGAGTTGTGATGCTCGATTTCACGCTCACGCTCTACAATAAGTCGAACAGCTACAGACTGGACACGACCTGCGGAAAGTCCGGTTTTGATTTTTTTCCAAAGGATAGGAGAGAGCTCAAAGCCTACCAAACGATCCAAAATCCTTCTGGCTTGCTGCGCATTCACCAGATCATAATCGATTCCTCTT
>JBILPR010000346.1:0-4528 GCA_044373795.1 Algoriphagus sp.
GTTTTTGTACTTGTTTTTCAACTGTTTCATCTTCTATTTTTTCGAAAAGCAATCCCATATCTCCGAGTGTATGACCTGCGGAAAGCAATTGGCTGTTGCCTGCCTGATTCCAGGTCATCTTTTCCAAACCAAACATTTTAAACAGCTTGGCTGCGGTAAATGGCAGAAATGGCTCAGACACAATCGCAAGATTTGCGGCAATATTCAGCGCAATATTTAAAATAGTCGCTGTCCGAACTTCATCCGTTTTAATCACTTTCCAAGGTTCAGTGTCTGCCAGGTATTTATTTCCCAATCGGGCAAATTCCATCACAAAACTCAATGCCTCACGGAATCGGTAGCGCTCGATCGAAGCCGCAATCTTGCTTGGAAACTCTTCCAAAACTGCAATCACTTCCTCATCGTATCCGGTTAGTTTTCCCCGCTGAGGAATGACTCCCTGATAATACTTCTGAGTCAGAACCACCGCTCTGTTGACAAAATTGCCATAGATGGCCACCAGTTCTGAATTGTTTCTTGTCTGAAAATCCTTCCAGGTAAAGTCGTTGTCTTTGGTCTCGGGCGCATTCGCAGTAAGGACATATCGAAGGACATCCTGCTTATCCGGAAATTCTTCCAGATACTCATGAAGCCAAACAGCCCAGTTGCGGGAAGTGGAGATTTTGTCACCTTCCAGGTTCAAAAATTCATTTGCCGGCACATTATCCGGAAGGATAAAGTCGCCATGCGTTTTGAGAATAGCAGGGAAAATAATGCAGTGGAACACGATGTTATCCTTGCCAATAAAATGAACGAGCTTGGTTTCCTGATCTTTCCAGTAAGGTTCCCAATCAATTCCTTTCTCGGCTGCCCACTCTTTGGTGGATGAAATATATCCGATCGGAGCATCAAACCAGACGTAGAGAACTTTGCCATCGGCGCCTTCCACCGGCACTTTGATTCCCCAATCCATGTCGCGTGTCATCGATCTTGCCTGAAGTCCGTCGCCGGCTTCGAGCCAGGATCGGCATTGACCCAGTACGTTATTTTTCCAATCATTGGCGTGATCCACCAGAATCCACTGCTTCAGAAACTCACCGTACTTCGCCAAATCCAGGAACCAATGCTTGGTTTCTTTCAAAATCGGGGTGTTTCCGCTCAGTTTGGATTTGGGATTGATCAATTCGGTTGGGCTGAGGGAGCTTCCGCATTTTTCGCATTGGTCACCATAAGCATGCTCATTTCCACATTTTGGGCAAGTGCCCTCGATGTAGCGATCTGCCAAAAACTGCCCGGCTTCCTCATCAAAATACTGCTCGGTAACCTGCTCCACGAATTCCCCTTTGTCATACAAATCCCTGAAAAGTCCACTCGCTGTCTCATGGTGAATCGGGGCAGAAGTGCGGGAATAATGATCAAAACTGATCCCAAACTCCTTGAAGCTTCCCTTCATCATCTCATGATATCGATCCACAATTTCTTGCGGAGTTACTCCTTCTTTGCGGGCTTTGATGGTGATGGCTACCCCATGCTCGTCGGATCCACAGATATAAGCGACATCCCGGCCCATCGAGCGCAAATAGCGAACATAGATATCGGAGGGAATGTAGCAACCTGCCAAATGTCCGATATGAAGCGGGCCATTGGCATAAGGTAGCGCGGAAGTGACGGTGTATCGTTTGAAATTTTTACTCATAATAAGTCAGGGATCGTAGGTTTAACCCGCTTCCGAAATTTAAAATCCCGGTTTGGATCAGGGTGCAAAGATAGGGAAATCAGCCAAAACAGGCCTCAGGCATTTGTGAATTCATTCCGGGCCTCATCGGTCAAAATTCCATTGTAAATGATCGTAATCGCCTGATCATAAACTTCAGAAGTGGAAAGTTTCATTCCTTTTTGTATCGAATCGGGAAATTGGCCGCGAAATTTAGGATCCAAAAGTGACTGAACTGCCGCCGCGTACAGCATGACTACCAGATTAATGTTAATTTTTGGATTGACCAGTCCTTGTGCCACTCCCTGCTCGATTAGCTTCTGGAATCTCTCATAAGCCGACTCATTAATATAGAGTCGGAGTTCCTCCCAGATCTCGGGCGCATATTCTCTCAAATCCTCAAACAATTCAGGATTGATCGGTGCCAAATGCGTGGCAATTACGGTGAGAGTTGACTTCAGTTTCAGCGGAAAGGGAATGTATTTGTTTTCCAGAATCGCCTCCACTTTTGCCGTCATTTTTGTTTTCAGTACTTCGAAAGACGCCGAAAGAAGCTCCATTTTCCCAGGGTAATATTTGTATAAGGTCTTTTTACTCATCCCCAAATCCAGGGCGATTTCGTCCATCGTCGTATGACGATAGCCTTTACCCAGAAAAAGCCGGTAGGCAGAATCAAGGATTTTCCCTTCTGTTGTAGTCTTTTTACTCATTGCAAATGGTCAAAATCCAAGGAGATAAATCCGTGATCTTGAAATAATGGAAGGTTAAAAATTCACTTAAATAGACATCCAAAGTTCACTTGAAAAGCTAGAAAATCAAATATGAATTGCAGAATATAGATGTTCGCCATTCTGCCACTAAACGAATAATTGCTTGATAATCGGTTGGAAGAACGAAAACTGCCTAAATTTTGACCTAATTTCCTCTTTTTTTTCATCTACCGGAAAAGAATCGGATAATTGATTTGCAGAAAGAATATTTTAGGCTTCAATTGATTCTGCAAATTTGGTTAAATTCGTCATGATAAAATTCTAATCAATGCCAGAAATAAGCAGGTTCTATGGGATTATCATCAGGATGTTTTACAACGATCATAATCCACCACATTTTCATGTTATTTATCAAGAAGATGAAGCTTTGGTAACCATTACAACGTTGGATATCCTCGAAGGAAAATTACCCAAAAGGGCTAAAACTCTCGTTATTGAATGGGCGATAGAACATCGAGAAGAATTAATAACCAATTGGCAAAAAGCGTCTGAACGTGAACCTTTGGACAAAATCAAACCTTTAGATTAAAACTTCAAGATCATGATAAAGATCACAGACTTTAAATTAGAAACTGGAAATAAAATCCATTTTCAATTTAGCGACGGCACAGAAAAGACAATTGATTTCAAACCATTTATTGGTGAAGACAGTCTAAGTAAACCTCTTTCAGACCCAACCTATTTCAGAAAAGTCGAAGTTATTGAAAATGGTCGAGGTATTTTCTGGCCAAATGATTTTGACTTTTGCCCCGACTTTTTATACCAATATCAGGAAAATGATAAAGTGGCTTTGAGTGAAAAACACTAACTCACTTTTCAAAAAACCTTTTTCCATTTTTCAAAGACCGAATATTTTATTGACAGCAAGTTGTTTTGAGAGCAAAAGAAGTTTTCCCAAAAAATAAGTTCTCCAGAATCGCCTCGACCTTTGCCGTCATTTTTGTTTTCAGCACTTCGAAAGACGCCGAAAGAAGCTCCATTTTACCCGGATAATATTTGTAAAAGGTCAAATGAAAAGAAAATATTACTTTGAGAGCTGTACTATCTCCTAAGTAAAACATCGAAAACCCCCAAAATGACTCTACAAAGCAAATTTGACCTAATAAATGCGATCATCGCTCCGATTATTCTGGTGATTGTATTAGGTGGAATAGGAGTTGGGTTAGGATATATTTCATTTCTGGATGTGAGCAATGGTAAAGCAGATTCGATCTTCAAAACCCCTATCTATGGGAGCATTTTAATGTTTGGAGCGGTGATAGGACTTGTCATTCACTACCTGAAAACAGTTAAAAAAATCCAGATCGATAATCAGGGAATAAAATTTACAAGCCTGTTCAGTTCTGAATTCATACGATGGAACGATGTTAAAAAAATCGAATTAATCGGCAAGAGCCGGAAGAGGTCCATTATTGCGGAAACGACAAATTTAGACCTTAAAAGTGGGAAGGAGATAGATATCATAGCGGCCTATTATCAAAACATGCCGAATCTAAGAATGACTTTCAGACAGGTAGATCAATTTCTTACTAACAACGAGACTGTCCAACTGAAACATAATACCGATACGCGAATCCTAGAATCTGTCAAGCATTTAAATTTCAGTGAAATGAATAAATACAGTGGTAATCACTTTTTATCATTCAACGGAATAATGATTTATGGATGGATTGCCATTTCTATTTACGTCCTACTGATTTTAGATTCACCCAAACATCTTATTCCTATAGCTGCTTTTTCAATGTCAGGATTATTCTATGGTTTTTTAGGTTACCAGCTTTATTATTTTTACCTGGACAAAAACTATTTGGTGGTAAAAAATCACATTTGGCCATGGGTAAATCATGCATACAAAATTGAGGACATCAAAGAGGTCGTATTCGAAAAACCTTATGAGCGATCAATTGCCCTTAGAGTTATCACCAAAGGATACCACTCAAAACTTTTTCCGGCAGGAAGTTTAAATAATAAAACATGAAAAGTGCTCAAGGAGGAATTAGAGGGCTTGAAGGTCATTATCAGAAATGAAACTAGATTGTAAAACCCCGACTACATCAGCTCTTTT
>JBILPR010000072.1:0-15133 GCA_044373795.1 Algoriphagus sp.
GAGGAAGGATCAGCCTTGGGAAATAAACCTTCGTAATCATCCCGGCATTAGCGACCAAGCTATTTGCTGATTCATTTAGCGTCCCGGAAAAATAATTCCATGGCCATAATGCGAGATAAGAAAAGAGCACATAAGGTATTCCATCAGAATCCACTTTGGCCAATCCCCCAAAAACAACAGTAAATACCAAGGTGGTGAACAAAGGCTGAATAATTGCCCAGCCTATTCCTAAAATGGATTGGGCATAGCGCGCTTTGATTCCCCTAACAGTAAGAAAGTATAAAAGGTCTTTATACCTCCATAACTCTTTAAAATCTATGAATTTCCAACCTTTGGTTGGTTGGATTATTGTCTTACTCAAAATCTATAGTTTTAATATTCTCCCCGGCACTCCGACCACTGTCATCCCATCCGGTACGTCATGATTAACGACTGATCCTGCTCCTACTATTACATTGTTCCCGACTTTTACCTTTGGCAAAACTGTGGCATTTGCCCCAATCGAAGTAAAGTCCCCAATTTGGCAAGCACCTAAAAGCACAGCCCCGGGGTTGATTTCAGCGAATTCGCCTACCTGGACATCGTGATGGATTTGAGCACCTGTATTGATCAGGGACCCTTTTCCGATTCGGGTATTTGCTCCTATGAAGCAGAGATTGAAAATATCCGCTTCATTGCTTTGAGTGAAATGACTAAAAGCCAATCCATTTCCTTTGATACTCTGATGCTTGCCTCCCAAGGCGAGGAATTTAGTATAAAACATCCATCGCACGTTGGGATTGCCGGTACCTAACAAAAAACCAGGATCTGTCCGAAAGTGATTTGCGGCTTCTTCAGGAGTCTTCAAGACAGGATAAGAAAGTAGCTCATTTCGCTCCGTGGTATCGTCATAAAAGAAGAGATTTTGAGTTAGTCCCTCCGAAATCAGAATATCCAAAAGCTCAATCGCGTGTCCTCCTGCCCCTGCTATGATCATACTAGTATATTTTGGGTTGGAAAGTCGGAAGGTTTGAATGTTGGATGACCGATGGTTTGATTTACCCGGGACATTTGGAAATGGTTGGAAAGTTGAAATGTCAGATGACCGATGTCCGATGACCGATGCTTATACGTACAGAACATTTGGAAATGGCTGGAACGTAGGAAGGTTTGAATGTTGGATAACTGATGCTTGTTCTATAGATGAATTCTTAAACTGAGGGACTCGCGTTAAAGTTGTTCCGAGTTCCAGCTTCGTTCCTTTGGGTTGCAATCCCCAATTTCTCATTACTTGACAAACTACCCTCTGGCACTTGTTCGACATTCCGATTCACATATTCAAAACCCTTTATCATACTCACCGCATGCTTGGACACCAAATCCGGAGATGAAAATTCATCCAAAAACCTTCCCAAGAATTGTAAAAGTCTGTTTGAGTAAGGTAGCACAGTGTCCTCGACCATATGTTCAATCTTATACCTGGGTACAATATTGATAAAACCTGCTGCCAGTGCGCTTGGTATCATCATGTGGGAACCATGAACACCTATTACCAAATGACTTTTGGCATAAATTACATTCCACTGAATTTCCGTCTCGGGTAAAATCTGATCAGTTCTATGGTCAGCAATTTGGTCGATTAGGGTTCTTGAAGCACCGAGACCGGTACATTTTATTTGGGCATCAGGAAGGCTTTTTAGAATCTTTTTTGCGGTTTGGTTAACCAGTTGCTTCTGACGCCACAGCAAGACGGGATAGATCAATTGCTTAAGGTTGAATTTTCGGGAAACTTTAAACAGGAAATCCATCAACACACTATTAAGCCAAAACCTGTCTTCTCTTAAGACAAAAGTGATTTGCGGTTCTGAGGTCTCGAACTTCCCCAGATCAAATCGGGGGATTTTAAGAACCTTTTCCATGTCAACATATCGGGTATGGTCCAAATGGGTATATACATGACTCAGAGAAACTTTCTCAAACCTGTTTAATTGGTTTTTGATAAAATCATCCAATCCGGATATAGTTTGGACACAATCCTTCAACTCAATAGATACTGACCAGACCTCCGCAATATCGATAGGCAATAACCACTTACACCTTTCAGGTATGATGGCAATCACTCCCCAATCAGGCTTATTTTCCATGAGGGTGTAGGTATTCCAGACTTTCGAAAATATATGCCCAAAACAGTTGTCAAGGCAGTTTACAATAATTGCCTGATCAACTTGCCTGTTAATTTGCTTTTCGATTTGAAAATTCTTGTTTACTTTTTGGCTAAGCGACCTTATCAAAGGTTCGGCTAGCCATTCCTTTGCCCTAGGCGGAAAAAAGCTTTCTTTGCCATCTTTGGATATTTGAATTGGAAAAAGCAAGTCATGTCCAATAGGAAGGGTGTGGTAAAATTCAAATCCGCATTTTTGACAATTACTTTCTGCCAAAATATGTATCCCCTGAAAAAACAAAGATTCTCCCTTTGTTTGGTCTGAATTACACCGTGGGCATTGTATTTGAAAAACTACTTTCGGTTTTATTTGGATCAATGATTCACCATTTTCTAATGCCCCATTTGTTCAAATAATAAGCTCCCAAGGTTTTAAATCTTTGATATTTTGCTTCCTTACTTTCTGCAATCTGATATGGTAATTCGGGATTTAATACCAAGGCGCAGTAGGAAAGGTTGGATGGTGAAAGGATCACTTGATCGCAAAAGGACAGAGAATAGCAATCCAAAAGCGCTTCTTTTCCCAACTCATACCCGTTTGAACTATCAATTTTGCCATGTATCGAAGTAGCTCCCTGTGATCTGGAAAAAGAATTGAACATCAGTTTATCTCCATATTTTTTCCCAAAAACCAGAAGGATCTCCGAATCGTCGGTAGCCAGAAAAATTTTATCAAAGGAACTCAGGAGTTTATCCACCAATTTGAAGAAAGAAGCGTCTTTGACCGGATTGACTTCTAAATAATGGTCTGTTTTCCGGATATGAACACCAAGCACCTTACTTTTTTTAAAACCCTCATGAATAGAATTTATAGATTCCTTTATTTCTTTTTTAAGGATAAGGTTTGTTATGAAGCTTTGGTGTAATTGACGAATAAATGATCTATCCCAAATTTTCAAGGGATAATTTTCAAATTTTGAATTAAGGACCAGGTTTCGGTTAGATTCTAAAGGGGTCTGCTCGAAATAATACTCCCAAAAATTTTCATTTCCGTTGAACTTTTCGCCCTCACTGTAGCTGTAAGTTATATTTCCGAAATCCACATAAAACGGCAAGTTCATTTTGTTTGCAAACTGAATACCATAGACTGCTTGAAGCAATAGCGAGAAAAAACCTCTCTGGCAGCCTCGATCCTCATGAGTTTTGCAATAATATTCTGACTGGTGGCAAGTAATCAGGTATACCACATCCTTGGATTTTAACAGTTCCAATCTGTCTTTTCTTATATAAGATCTTTTACCCACGCTGATTGTGTCCAATATTCTGAGTTCAAGATTTATTGTTTCGGGTTTATCAGGTATCAGATCTGCCGTAGCATTTGAATAAAAAGGATATCTCTAGATGTCAGAATTTAGATCAAACCTGAAATAAGGGACAGCAATAGGCTTTGCTCCAAAACTTTCTTTCCAATGGATCAGTCCAATATCAGGTAGTCCTGTTTCGGGAAGGACGGCCGTTCCCAAGGAAAAACCACTTTTTTCGGCAAACACTTCTTCCATCAGCTGGGGGAAAAGTAAGTCTAAGGCTCGAAGCTTTCGGCCCATTTCCGTAGAAGCGATGTATTGGCAGTGAACTACATTTCCAATCAAAAAAAGTATAGTGCCTGCTATCATTTGTTCATCCACAGTAGCTACCCAAAGAGCTATTTGACTGGGAAAGCGGGATTTCAGAAGCTGGATTTCTTCCAGACTGTGAATGGGCTGGGATTGATGCCTTTCGTGAAGGCAAGGGATTAGGACTTGATTCCAGAATTCATCCAAATTAGAAGACTGACGAATTAGAATTCGGTTTTTTTGAGCCTTTTTCCTGCCCCATCTTTTCCCCCTGTCCTGAATGTGAAAGGGAAGACGAGTAAAGTAAAAGTCCCTGGTTTTAAGGATTTTTCCTCCAAGCAGGGTCAGGAATTGAAAGTAGTTAGACTGAGATTCGGAGCAGAAAAACTCAGGAACGGGGTTGAGGAAGAGTACTTTTTTACCTTTTTCCTTTAGGTAACTTAGTCCTTTTTCCAGGATTGCATGAAGTTCAGCCTGCTCCAATCCTTTTCGGAAAATCCAACCCGAATACGTTAATCCTCTATAGGAATAGACTTGCTCCCCCTCACCTTCCAAGGGTAATATGGCTTGGGCATTTTTGTTCTGAAAGAACATAAGAGATTGCTCCGAAAATCGATGGCCATGGTAAGCAATATATCCTCTTTTGTGAATCAAAGTTCCGTTGCTGCTGTGATCGATCAGTTCGTCCCAAGCGGGCTTTAGTTCCGGGCTATAAGGAATGCAGGTCAGTATTTCCAGCAGGCAGTTTTCAGTTGGCAGAGTTCGGTATAGGAAGTTATCCTGCTTAAACCCGTTGGTATCGTTTTCTTCTTAGATTAAGAAAATAACCCATCATTCCCAAGCTTAGCACTCCTATCAGGTAACTGATCCAGCTGCGATAGTCTTCCCAATGAAGGGCCAGTTTTTGGATACTGAAACTTCCTGCATTTTCAGATGCGGGTTGAATGAGCCAGATAGTCAGGTCTGGCGTGTTGACTTGCAGCCAGCTTAGTGAGAGGAACAGGGAAAACACTGCCATCAGGATCAGATCTTTCGTCCCCCAATGGTATCGTTTGATTCCTTTCAACAGAATCACCATCCAAAGCGGAACCCAAGCAGCAACTGAGAGTGGACCGAAAAACGGAAGAAGAATCAGGGCTATGCCAATGGTAATCACCACTGACCAACCCAGATTTCCGAGTTCCTCGGCAAATCGCGGCAGGTAAATGCCTGTCAGCAGAATCCCAAGACCCCACTGCAAACCGAGTCCCAGCATAAAATCCAGCGGGAATCGAAAAACACCGGCTCCGAGTTCGCGGGAGAGATTGCCGATCCCCAGCGTGTCATTGTTGCCGGAAAGTAGGACAAGAATCAGCAGAATCGCAGCCAGGGCCATGATTCCTTTGTTGAGTTTGTCTGCTTTTGTTCTCTTCTTTAGCATTCCAAGAGAGGCTTCCCAATCGATCGGATTTTGCTTTGCTATCCAGATGATCAGAAGAATCAGGGAAAGCAGGGATAGTAAGCTGGTGAGTTGAATCCACCAGGCCTGTACGCCCCAGCCCCATATTCCCCAGCCAAGGCCTGCGAAGAAGATTGGGATCGCCAGTGCGACTAAGAGTGGAAAAGCAGATGTCGGTCGCTTTCCGGGATACATGAGTAATTTCTCTCCCGGCAAGAGCAGCATCAAGACCCCGGAAATCAGCAAGAGCGGGGATACGAAGATCCCCAAGAGAGAGACTAATCCCAGCTTGAACTTCTCATAGCGCAGGAAGTAATTGGTCTGTCCCAATCCCAGTGCGAAAGCTGCACCGTCGGGAGAAAACGGATGATACCAGAATTCTTTGAGCCAGGTGAAGTTGAAAAACAGCAGGATAAATCCGAGGGTCAGGATCTGGATTTTGAATCGAAGTTTCTTACAGATTTTGAAATACCAATAAACCGCCAATGCGAGGTAGACAAGTTGCCAGATGATCATCCCGTTTCGCATCCCCTCTAAATCTTTGACAATATGGAAGGTGGAAAAAGAGAGGTTGAGCGCTGCAAATGGAAGGATCCGGGTGATCTGCACGAGGTTGTACCCCTGGGCCTCGATGGTCTCCAGAAATGTCTGTCCTACACTTCGGTAAAAGACTCCGTCGCCAAAAGCTCCCTCGTTGACAGGGATTTTTTCACCGTTGATTTGGAGAAAAACGATCAGGGAAAGGAAAGCGATGAGGAAGAGTTGGCGCAAAGTTGGAAGTTGGAGGTTAGAGGTTGGAAGTTAATTTAGACCAAAGACCGAAGAAGTGGGTCCTATGTGCAGAATGGAAGGTTTGGAAGTTGGAGGTTGGAGATTTTAATCACTAATCCTTTGCTCCAATCTCTTGTCTCTCCCGGTAGCTATCGGGATCCTTTTTCCCTTCCATCAATTATTCTGCACTCTCAATAAAATCCTCGCGATCATCTTTTGCTCTGCTTCGGATAGGGTATGGTAAAGAGGAAGGCAGAGGATTCCCTCGGCGATCTGATCGGAAATCAAACAGGCGCCTTCGGTGTTGTCCAGGATATTCAGCCCGGAGTAGAAATAAACGGGCTGCGCCTGATTCTCTGCTGAATAGATTCCGAAGACTATCAGGATGCTATTCCAGTCTTCTGGTTATCGGATTTGCAATCCCGTATTTTTTTCCATCTATTTCTAACCTGCGTCAGACTTTTGTCAGGGTCATTTTCAGTTTATTCTGAACCGTTAAAAGATGCTTTGGCAGAGGTTTTGGCAGGTTATAAATTCAGTTTTTAAATGCCTGCTATTTACTCCTACTTACCGAAAACTGAGATTGCCTGATGTTCACCTCTGGTATCCCCTGAAGACTCAGTGATCTCTTGGTAGATATCCATCAGACTTCGGTTGCGGTTTTCGGGAAGCCATAGTTGCCCGAGTGCCAAATCTATCTCGTAGCTATCGAGCTTTTCCATCCCTGCCCCGGTGTAGTGAGTGATCTCTCCGAAGTAGATCTGATCGTGCGTCGAGTAGAAATCCACCCGGCAATAGCGGAACTCCTGAGCGATGGTCTCAGCAATCCCACGCATGCGGCTATGGGTAGAAAATTGGGGCACTTCATCCAGCATTTTGATCCCGAAAGACTGGAAATCCTCGATCAGGTTAAGGTTTTCATCGGAAAATACCCTCGCGGGATCAGTCATTCGATCTTTGAAGAAGAGGATAAGTTTACATTTCCCGTTCAGGCAATAGTACTTGATGTCCATGGGGATCTTGCCATTCTCGTCCCGGAGTACTTTTTCGCAGATGATCCTACGAGGTATATCTCTGTAGGCCCATTCATGCTTCGCCTGCCCGTAGCTTGTGTTGAGCCATTTATGGGCGAGTTGCTGTACTTGGATGGGATCTTCTCCCGGGGTTATGATTTTGTTGGTTCCCGAGCCATGATTGGCTTTCATGAAAAACTCAAAATCCCAGTCGGCATGGGGGATGTCTTTGCCGGTCTTGCTGATATGGTACACCGGAATCAGGATCTCTTCTGCCTGCTTTTTCCCCAGTTTATCACGAAGGTAGTCTCTGACTTTGACCTTGTCGGCTGTGATCACCAGGAGTGGATCCCGATCGGTAATCATCTTATGGACCATCCGTTGGTTGTTGGTCTGCGGGTGTTGGAGATCCAGTGAATAGCCGTTGATCTTGCTGAAATTCTGATGAATTTTGGGAAATCCCTGGATTCGTTGGCGAAAGTTGAAAAAGCTGTCTCTGAGCTTTTGGATGTGGGCTGCGGGATTGATTGACATTGATGTTTGGTTATGCTTCGGATTTATTCCTCGGGGGAAAGTCGAAGCATCGGATTGTTGTAAGTATGGACACTTTTTTTAAATCTTCTCCCTTTCGCTCCCAATTGGGATCTTGCCAGGTCTGATTAATAAATTTAAAAAGCCAATTGGAATTTGCAAGAGAAGAAGAGCCTTTATGAGCAAGGGTGAGCTTTAACAAATGATCACTTTAGATTATTTTAGCTTAGGGCAAGTTTACTGGTAAACATTGAATTCTATTCTTCTTCGTGGTGACGGTTCCTAATTCAGATTGCCGCGGCTCGTTACTCACCTCGTAATGACGTAAAATCAATTATTCTGCACTCTCAATAAAATCCTCGCGATCATCTTTTGCTCTACTTCGGATAGCGTATGGTAAAGAGGAAGGCAAAGAATCCGCGCTGCGACCTGATCGGAAATCGGACAGGCGCCTTCGGTATAATCCAGGTTATTTAGGCTAGGGAAGAAATAACGACGGGCTGCGATTTCATGAAGTTCCAGCGCTTTTTTGCTTTCCAGCAGGATCTCTTCTGATGGGAAGATCACCGGAAAATAACTATGGTTGTAAGATTCTATGTCCTTGATGTTGGGTTGAGTTACTTGTAATTTCCGAAGGAGATGACGATACGTATCCGCCTGATGCTTTCTCTTTTGCAAGATATCCGGGATATGATTCAGGTTTGCCAAGCCCATGGCAGCATGGAACTCAGAGTTCTTACCGTTGATGCCGACACCGTTGAAGTTTTCGAGTCCGTCATGCCCGAAATTGCGAAGGTAGGCCATCTTTTTGAGGATTTCAGGTTGAGTCGTGAAGACTGCCCCTCCTTCTATGGTATGGTATACTTTTGTTGCATGGAAGCTGCACGTGGATACATCGCCATAGCTGAAGATGGAGCGACCGTTTACTTTGACACCGAAAGCATGCGCCCCGTCGTAGATCACTTTGAGGTTATGTTTTTTTGCGATCTGATCGATCGCCTCCACATCGCAGGGAATCCCATAGACATGCGTGGCAAGGATGCCAGAGGTTTCTGGCGTGATCGCCGCTTCGATTTTGGCCGGATCGATATTGCAGGTAGCGGGATCGATGTCGACAAAAACCGATTTGCATCCTTCCCAGACGATGCTGCTCGTGGTGGCTACGTAGGAAAAAGGCGTGGTAATAATCTCACCTGTGAGGTCCAGGGCTTTGATGGCGATCTGAATGGCGATAGTCCCGTTGCCGGTATAGAGCAAATGCTTGATGTCCAGATATTCCTTGAGACTAAGCTCCAGTTCGTTGACCAGCGGACCGTTGTTGGTCAGCCAGTTGCGCTCCCATATCCCATCGAGGTAGGCCTGATATTCGGATTGAGGAGGAAGGAAGGGTTTGGTGACGGGGATCAAATTTTAATTTGAAATTTAAAATGATGAATTAGAAATGAGAAGGAAGTTGGAGGTGGGAAGTTGGAAGTTATTTTAGACAGAAGACCGGAGAGGTGGTCGGCTTTGCCACGGCGGACAAGTGTCGGTTAGCAGTCATGTCGATCCGACAGAGCGGAGTGACATTTCATTCTTGGGACAATTCCTGCGAATAATCCGGTTTGTGGAGACACAAACCGGGGAGAAAGGTGTCGATTGTCGGTTATCGGGTTAAAGTTGTCGGTTGTATCGCCTGTCCCACGCCACGGCGCGCGAGCCTGAATGGGAATTTATAGTTGGAATAATTGAGTAAAATTTTTTCAACTGAAGCTTTCTTCGGAGAACATCTCTCCTCTCTCTTTGGTGAGAGCCTGTTCCGAGAAACTTGTCTGCTTCGGCGGATTGGGAGGTCGGGGGTGAGATAGTAGTCCCCGAAGGGGAGTTAGTTTGGAGATTAGTAAAGGATTTTAAGACCGAAAAACTAATGCCTTGTTTTTTTTTATGGATTCTATCAGAAACGGGTTTTAAAGAGTTTGTTCGTCAACCCAATCTACTTTCCTGTTACTGAGCTTTTCAAATTGTCATTTCAGGTAAATGTAATTTTTCAACGTAATCTTCCAGTGACCTTATATTGAACGTAACTAAAAAATCAGAATCCGGCTTAAATGACCTATGGCGGCAGAACCAAAAGCAAAGAAACTCTACGCTATGGGACTAACACAATTCCTTTATTCTCTCAGAACAGTGTCGGATCAAGCTTCTATCATTTTTTACCTGGTATTCTGAAACAACTGACTCGTCAACTTCTTTCTTTATTTGGCTGAATATTTCACAAGATCAATTGTACAAAAAGGGCTTGAAAATTCGAAAAACCCGGATGTCGGGTATAGATTGCTCAATATGGGGTATAAATTATATGTGTATCCGGTTAACTGCACGTACCCAAATAAATAATAGCTTGAGCACCAATCGAATATTGCTGTGGACTGTTGACAGTCGTCTGTGGACGTGTATCCGCATACTCTTGACCTAAATCTAATTCACGTGCATCCTTGCGGATACACATAATAAATTACTACTCTCTATGCTTTCCCCCATTTATTGCCAAAGAAAAGATCAAGTTCGTAGTCTTCAAATCTATTCAAACCTGAACCGGGATAATGGGTGATTTCTCCAAAGTAAATCTCAGAGCCAAAGGAGTATAAGTCTATTCTTGCATGGGTAAATGGTTTGGAAAGCTTTTCAGCGATGGAGACCATTTTTTCATAGTTGGGGATTTCGGGTACAGGAAGCAGCATTTCCTTACCACACATCTGTCCACCGGGCAATATATTTTTTTCTGCATCAATAAATACTCTGTGTTCCGTCTCAAACCGGTCACTGACGATCATGATCATTTCAGGTTTACCTCCAAAACAATAAAACTTGTAATCGTTTGGAATCTTACCATCCTGATCCCTGAGAACTTTCTCGCAAATAATCCTTCTTGGAATATCTTTGTAGGCCCATTCATGAAGTGCTTGTCCAAAGCTGGAATTGATCCAGAAGTTACAGGTTGACCGTAGAACTTCAGGATCTGTACCGGGTTTAACTAGCATATTTCCGCCTGAATAATGATTTGCTTTCATGAAAAACTCAAAATCCATGGACTCAAACGGAATGTCCTGACCGGTCTTACTTATCTGGTAGATCGGGATCAAAATCTGATCTGAAAGCTCATTTC
This sequence comes from Algoriphagus sp., assembly GCA_044373795.1. Classification (GTDB taxonomy): domain Bacteria; phylum Bacteroidota; class Bacteroidia; order Cytophagales; family Cyclobacteriaceae; genus Algoriphagus. Next base: position 10,652 of record JBILPR010000072.1, read on the forward strand.
CAAGTATTTCTTTGACGTATTCCCTTACTCTGTACTTATCAGAGGTAAGAGGAATGAGGGGATCCCTGTCAAAAATCTTCTTAAATGTGATCTTTTGGTTATGGGTCAGAGGATTCTTCAGATCCAATTTGTATCCATGGTTCCTCAGGAAAATTCGGTGCAGATCCGGGAAATTAAATATCCGATTTCTGATCTGATAGAAGGTATCCCTTAGATATTGAATATTAGAATAGTATGGACTCAAACTCTAAAGCAGGTTGAATTATAACTGAAAAACCAAATCTTCTTATTGCAAATAAGAAATCACGGCTTTTCTTATAAATTTTAAAATACAGATAATTGACTTCTACCTTAAAAGGAGGTTTATGGTAATGGAGCATGCTACCAGTACAGACAGTGTAGAAGTGAAATCTGGCAGGACTAAATTTATTTTTTTTAATAAGGAAATCTCTTATCTGAGTTCTAAAATAAAAATAATTATCTCTTTTTTCTTTTAACTTCTGATTTGAGTTAGTAATAGATTCCGGTCTGTAAAATACTTTACAAAGGGGTTCATAATTAAAAACAACATTATCATTCAGTTTGAACATTTCAAACATCATAAAATATTCCTGTACGTTAATAAGTTGCTCATTCCATCCCCCTGCTTTTTTCATGATTTCCGCATTCCAAAGATTTGCAGAAGTGGTTCCTAATCTGGTAGAGATAAGTCCTGCCCAAAGATCCTTATGAGGAGAATGCTTCGTTCTAAACCCTTCTTTTTTATAGTAGTAAGGACTGACTACAATTGATGTATTAACCTCTACAACACTTAATTGCTTTGCTATCTTGTCTGGTAGAATTTCATCATCTGAATCCAGAAATTGAACCCACTTATTTTTTACCTGAAATAACCCAAGATTTCTGCTTGCAGGAGCACCTTTGTTTACTCGATTTGCATGATGGAGAACTTTTATGATCGAAATTGAAGCTTCGAATTCTTTTGCCAATTCAAAGGAACCATCTGTTGAGCCATCATCCACCAGAAATATTTCGTCAATTTCTTTTTGGTTCAAAAGTGAATTGACTGCTCTCTCCAACGTTAATTTGGAATTATAAACGGGAACTATCGCAGAAACAAAAATCTTCATTCGCAACTTAAATCAATTAACCACTTGTTTTGCTTCGTTATCAATTCAAAGGCTTAATAAAAATAGAGGTTTGATTAAAAAAAGCGTTGAAAATAGTGACTCCTGCAAATTTTTCTATTTCCCAACCTTCAAGCAATTTCAAGATAATATCCTGATATGATTCCCTGTCGGAATTATCAAAAATCAGAATTCCTCCCGGTTTTAATTTGGAAATTGAATTTTCAAGACATGTGGGTCTTGCTCTTCCATCTATAAGAAGAAGGTCAAAGTAGGCATCTTGCAGATGATCTGCTCCATGTGAATAGTTTCTGAAACTCTGACCTTCTGAGAATAGGCCGTGTTTGCTCCTATATTTTTCCGGAGCATTTTTATCAAGTTCCGGGGTTATAAGATTTAGCTCAATATTGTTGCTGGTTCGACAAATTGATTTTACAACTTCAAACCATTTAGCATCATGCTCAACGCTGTAAACATAGGAGACATTTTCCTTGAAATAGAGTGTACTTCCCCCGGAACCAAATTCTAAAACCCTGAAGTCAGCATGAATCAAAGTTTCAAGTCGCTCAAAAGCAAAATGATTGATCCAGGGAAGTTTTGCTTCATGCGGAAAACCATCTTCCGATTATATCTGAAGTACGCAGGAAAGCCTTTTATAGGCTCAATAATAGGTCTTCCAGTCTTTACATACTTTATCAACTCGCTTAGAAATCTAAGGACAATTTTATGTATCGGCTTTATATACAATTCACTCATTCTTAATGATAGGCAAAATTTCAGCCATAAACCAAAATTCCATTTAAGTTTCCCGGATCAGTTTCCATGATTTGGACTTCCACATTCCGGCTAATTTTTCCGTAGGTTTTGTTGATCAGAAAATCGAGGTACTCCCGGTCCAAGTCTTTTCCTATAAGAATCATATGGATAGTTCCTGAATCGATCCCCTTAGCATAGTCTCCTACTATCACCGCTTTTTCTACATTACCCATTCGCTTCACTACTTTCTCAAGCAAATCATCCAAACCTAAGAACTTGCTGACCATCCCCTTGATTTCTGAGAAAAAGGGATGGCTTTGATTAGCCTTGTACATTTTGGTCTTACCCTCATCTTCAGCCAAAAGAAGACCTGCTTCCGTAAGCCTGTTAAGTTCCACCCGTATCGAGTTGGTTGACTCTTCAAATTCTTTGGCAAGCGAACGCAGGTATCCTGAATTACCATGGGAAAAGAACTTCAGAAGAAGCTTAATCCGAGTTTTGGAGGTTACGAGGGATTCGAGCAATATTCGGTTGTGCGTTCTCGGTTATCGGTTGTGGGTTATTTCCAATTTTCTCGGACGTATTCGTTGAATTTATAAATCCTTGCTCCGCGTCGATCATATTTTCTAATCAAATCAATTGACTCCTCCGAAAACTGAACATAAAGCTGGCTTATCTAAGTGGTTTATGGTTTCAAGGTCACTTGCATGAGAATAAACTAGAAATTTCAAAAAATCATTTTTATAAACTCTTCTCCCATAACCTTCTACAATATTTGTAATCACAGAGTCAGATGATCTCCTTAATTGCGAACCCAACTCATAAAGCTCATATTTCGGGAGCTTTAAGGAGAATCTATGCGTAATTAAAAACAGTTCTAATGATTCTTGATAAATTTCAAGGTCTTTATATGATTTCATGAAATTTAGAAAAATTTGAAATTAAAGATATAACTAAAAAAAATACTCCTAAGGAAGGATCTTTTATACTTGCATAACTGACAACTGAACACCGACAACAGACTCAAGCTTCGCCCTTTCAGTCCCATAGGAGTCCTTAGCTGACTGAGTAGTTTTATTACTCATCAGAGCAAATTTACTCGCAGGATCGAGTTTTGCAAGGATCATATCGGAAATTTATGATCTTGTTTATAAATTTTAAAGGGTTTTTTTTGAAACTTGCGGGAAGGCTATTCTACCAAGATGCGAGTTTTCTTTAGCTAACGGAGCGGAAGCCTGCCAGCGCTAGGAAGGAGACTAGTACCTCTAGATAATTCGACAGGCTCAACAATCTTGGTAAGCAACCGTGCCGAGTTCAAATGATCTAAAAAAACAAAAATCCAACACTCTCTGAATTTTCAATTTTTTTTAATAAGTGAGTGGCATGATTGCAGCTTTACCTTTATTAAAACAAACATTTTACTATGATCCAATCGCTATCAATCAGATAGCTACCGATAATCTCTCCCACCTTAGCTTGATGAGGATCAACCAGAAACATGTAAAGCCCATCATCAGAAAAATCAAATCCCTTGTTTATTCCGGCAATAACGAGTGCCATGGAAATAAAAAGGATTTCTAAAAGGAATCGGGACATCCTGAAAATTAAATAGAAGATAGGATGATTGTCCGCTACTTTAACAAAATGCAAAAACTGAGTTTTAGCAGTGGAGAATAGATCGTACCAGAAGGCCGTCTGTCTTCACTATTCTGCTATGGAGTTTTTTCAAAGGGACTGTATCCTTTGTGTTTTTTAGGTAGGGTGATAAAAGGATTAAACCATCGTAATAAATAATCAAAATTTATTTAAATAGTTTTAAATTAAAATAATTAAACTACTCCTTGATATAATCATAAAATGTGGAAAACTTTTTCAATTAAAACAAAAAAATACCCTGTACAGGGTATTTTTTTTTAACAGACGCTTAATACCTTTATGTCAGGGTGATTAAGCAGCTTTTTTCATTATTTTTTATGAAAATATTAAAGGGACTTTTTTCAACATTTTTTAATCCCTTTACTTTAGTAAAATCTTACCTCGCAGGAGGGGTTACTTGCTTTAAATTGATCAACAGCTCGGGTTGTAAGTCGGGTATTGAAGCAAGATAATTTTTGGAGGTTACTCAATCCGATGATAGGTTTAAGTGATCTCAAGTTGGTACTGGCTACGTCAAGGTCCACTAAGTTTGACAAGCTTTCAAGTCCTTTCAATGAACTCAAATTGGTTCCTGAGATATTCAGAATCTTTAAATTTGAAAGCTTGGACAAATAAAGTAAATCTTCAATTCCAGTATTCGAGATATCAAGTTCCTCTAACTCAGTAAGTAAGCTTACCGCAGAAAAGTCCATGACAGGAACCTGAGAAATTCTTAATTTCTTCAAATGTTTCAGATCCGCCACAGGGGAGATATCAGAAAGTGGTGCATCAAATATGGTTAAGGATCGCAGATTTACGAATGCTGTCAACGCTTGAATATTTCCAACCGGCAAATTTTCAAACTCAAGACTCGATATTTCAGTGAGGTCATGTAACTGTTCGGAATCAGGATTTTCAGGAAGGGAATTCTGCTTTCGAAAGATATCCTGCCAAACCGGATCCA
>JBILPR010000347.1:0-4488 GCA_044373795.1 Algoriphagus sp.
CCTGCTGGTCATATAACATGGATTCAATTCCTTTCCCGGGAACCTTCTTTTCGACTACCCTACCTCTTTCATCATAGGTATAGCGAAAGTACTGGGCATCGGCAAGAACAGTTCCTGTGCTGGTAGTGCTTGCCCAACCCGCAGCTGCAATTATCTCCACAGCACGTGGCGGGATGGTAACCCTTAATCTGCCAAAAGCATCGTACACGTAATAAGTGCTGAGCCAGCCTGTATGGTCAGCTCCCGGCGTACCGGAGATCTGTACCTTTTTCAGGATTATCCTGCCCAGCTTGTCCTTGTATTCGTGTACTTTTTGTCCGTTTTCATCCGTTGTTTCCTGTTTTGACAATGCTCCCACAGGGTAAGTAGCAGAGGTAACCGGAAGACCTGAGGAATTCACCGTCCAGATACGGACTGCATCCAATGAAGTGTTGGTGGCATCAGTGAGAAGAATTTCCTTTCCAATCCAGGGTGTACCCGGCACTCCCTGTTTGGTCACCCGGTTCAGAGGTGAAGCCTCAAACGTTTTATCAGCAAACCCTCTGCTGTCAGTAAATGCCCCTGAATAGTAGGTACTGTGAAGGGAGGTTGCCGTGGACCTGAACAGACCAACACTGGTGGAATTGTTTGCAAAAGGAAGATAGTCTCTGTATTGTCGTCCATAGGAGTCATAAACCACTGGAGTGATGATATCCAAACCATTAACAGAAGCCTGTACAGCTACTTTTTGGTTAAGCCTTCCCAGACTGTCGTAGTATTCGGTAGATTTCAACACCTGTGACTGGGTTCCCGACCTGAGAGAATGATCAGTTGTAAGGGCAACCCGCGAAGTGTAATTCCTGACCCAGTTTCGGTTTTCGGCATATCTGTTTACCCTGACAGGTACCAGGGTGGAAAGGCAGCCCGAAGTAGTATGGTAGTAGGCCAGATAATAGGTCTTACTTGCCGCCAATGAAGGTGTCCCATACGCCTGGGCACTGGATAGTAATGTAACCTGGTCGGAATCATACCAGCGATAGGTAAACCCTGCGGGAGCCGCATTAGCGGTAAGAGTTACAGATTGGGTGGCTAATATTACCTGCGAGGGTGCCGAAGGCAATGCGCTGAGACAGGGAGAGCTACCGATCAATTGTGCTTTAGAAACCGTGAGCCCCAAAAAACCCAGACAAAGAATCAAAAAAATCTTTTTCATTTGCCCAGCGGTCTTAAGTACAAAACACTGAGAATTTCTTTTTCGTCGACCTGCTTATTGGGAATCCAAATCATTCCATTTTCTGAAAAGTTTACCTGATACATCTGGCTTTCTTTCTCAAAGAGCAATTCCAAAATCCCTGATTCCGGATTATAACTCCAGCTGCCTTTTTGTTCGTAAAAAGAACCGCTATCCACCCAGGATACCAGTACTTTTTCCGTAATCCCTGCGGTGATGTTTTCGTTTTCATCATAAGTCATACCGTTGACGGTAAACCAGTTGTTCTCAAAGGCTGATAAATTATTGGCTGTTAAAATCTTTCTAGACTGATGATAGAGATGATCCAAAATCGATTTGAAAAATAGTTTGGATATTTATTAAAGAAAATTGGGAGAAATATCTCCTGCTTATTTTTTGAGTTTATTACTGATCCTATCTGTCGGAACTTTATCCTTAAACTCCTCCAGATCAATCTTTTTCATTTTATCGATTTTCAATCCGTTCCATTCAAAACCGATTTTTAATTGAAAGGGAGAGTTCGCAAGACTCTTAGATTCGCTGTAAGTGGGATCCCAGGTGGTCAATACCACCGACTGGATTCTTTTACCCATGGAAATTACTCGGCCAAACCCCAAACCGGTATTCCATTCCATTCCTTCAAAATCCCTGTCATCAAAGCCAACCGGATAATCGATCTTTATCATTACCCTTGACAGTTCACTTTGAACAAACCAATTGCCTTTGGAAAACCGAAGGCTAAATTTAGCTCCCTGACCTGTTCTGGATAGTTCCTTGCTGTCTGAAAAATCCCTTCTGAAAACCATTCCCCCAAAAGCCTGAAGCTGATGTGTAATTCGGTAAGTCAATCCAACATCTCCATAAATGCCCTCCCCGAAAGAGGTCAGCGGATCATACCAGGCAGACAAACCCAGTCTTTCCAGGATCGAGGCATCCTTCACCTCATTTTTTTCCCAGAGGACGAATTTTCGTTTAGTCACTGCCTCCCGAATGATCTGGATATTTCCAAGCGAATCAAACTTTACTTTTGAGTATTTCCCCTTCAGTTCTTCCACATAAGAATCTGATAAATGCAGGGCTTTTTCCTTTGCCATGGATTTAGCTTGATCAAATGAAACGTCAGAAGGCACTCCATCCTGTACCAATTTCTCCAACGCTCCCTTTCCATAAAAGTCCGGAATCTTTGCCTGAGTAGGATCCAAAGTCCCTTCCAAAGTTCCAGACAGTACCTGCTCCACCTTGGGCATCAACCATTCATTGGTCAGGGCTTTGAGATTTTCTTCATTTTGGTCCATCAATGCTTCGAGACCTTCAAAGTTTTGGATTTCTGAAAAGCGTTCCTTGGAGGCATTCACCCCTTCCAGTGTCCGGGACGCAGCATTTCTAATCTCTTCACCTGGAATCTCCTCGTTTTCTATCAGGCTTTCCAACACTTGGGATTCTTTTTCAAGAACTTCTCTTCCCCTTTCCTTAGCGACCAAGAATAGACTGTCTCTTTGGGTACTGTCTTTAGTATATTCTTTTATTTCCTTCAACTCAGATTTCAGCGAGTCGTAGGATTGCTTAAGGGATTGGATTTGTTTGAGTTCTTTTAAGTAAGGGATTTCAGGTTTAGAAAATAAAGCCGTCAAACCTTCTCCCTTTGGAAGTTTTCCTGTCAATTCCTGCAATCCTGAATTCTTTACAGGAAGGGATTTGGGAAGGCCTTGTCCATAAAGAGAATGAATTGACAAAATCATGAGGAGGAGTAAGAAAGAAGAAATTAGCTTCCTCTTTAATGTTTGATTTATAATTTCCATTCTCTCTATTAGGCATCAATTTATACTTAACTCAATATTCTTTTTAAACAAAAAATAAGCTCATAATTTCAATTGATTTTTATATAAGGGTGTATTTTCACACTACATCTAGTCCTAACCATTATTCTACTACTCCCAGAGCAAGTGAGCACTCCACCACTGCAACCTGAACCCTCGCTAAAAAAGTCCACTTAGACTGTTACTTAACGATCATTCCTTATCATAAAGCATATATTAAATATGCCTCCGACACCTCTTTCATTTGAAGGTCATTCGCAAGGATTAGAGTGTGTTTCTTGATATCGGCAGATCTTGTTTTTAAAACTTACTACATATAAAATAGCATAGCAACAATAAAGCAAAGTATAATGGGCAAAACAAATAGAAATAATCCAATTAATCTACCCTTAAATATTTCTTTCGTTGTCAAAGAATTATAACTTTTGTCAAATTTATTTTCCAGAACCTTTACTTGTACTCTCCTTTGCAAACCATACATCAGAAATAAAATAACTATCATTACTACACCAGTTGATATTTTAGGTGATATAGCAAAGGGCAAAATCTTTACTGAAATAAGAAAAGCAGTTAAGATTAAAAAACTAACTTGGTTAAGAAACAAAAACGAAGTTCCTGAAATGATTTTATCATGTTTCTTTCCTGCAAACCATTTTGATAAGTAAAAATTATATTTTAGAATATTTTCCATAATCAAGGGCTCCAAATCCCAGAGTTTTTACCTAAGTTTTTATTAATTATACCGCTGAAATCAAAGAAATAATCACCAACTCCATAAATACCAATACCAGTTAATACTGCGGGTGCTGCAAAGAACGTAGCAACACCTGCACCAATCATTAATCCTGTATTGACTGCTGTGTGAGCGTCCCAAGTTCCGTTCATAACTTCATAAGTTATTACCCCACCCCCTAATACAGTTCCAACAGGTCCTAGTTTACTCACCAACTTTCCCGTACTGTTTACAAAACTTTTCGCTCCCTGGAATAATTGCCCTGATTTTAAACCCGTAATTTTAGATAGCTTGTAAGCATAGGTTCGTTTGACATCATTTGAAATGTTACTGTAACCTTGAACAGCTACTCCTGCTGTTCCTAAACCACCATTCAAATGCTTATCAGTAATGTTTAAGGCATCCCCAAAAAAACTACCCCCACCACTTTGAGCTTGATTATCTCCATTTCCTTGACCAAATGAATTACTTCCTCCTCCAAAGAATCCATTGATTCGGATCCCATCAGAACTGTTTTCAGTCATAGGGGAACTTGAAATTTTTATCCACTTTCCATCCTTCATTTGAGAAGCTCCAAACCTATTTTGAACAACTGCACCTTCGGCATAAAAATCTCCTCTCTTTTCCCCTTCACTGCATCCATTTGGACACATTCCATTTGGATCTATATACTTTATGGGATTATTCCATCCATAGGCATAGGGTGATTTATCAAATTGAAGTTTATG
>JBILPR010000073.1:0-15045 GCA_044373795.1 Algoriphagus sp.
GATATTGGGGAGTTTTCTCGACCCGCATTGCCAGCCCATACTCTCCATCGATGCTGATGATGAGAGGGGATTTTGCCGCTTTCTGGTAGCGGTTGATCAGGTGGATTAACTTTTCGAAAGTCCCGCTTACATCCAAAACTTCGGCTCGCTTTTCAAAATTCGCAGCAGCCGATATACGGCTGTGGAAAAAAGTAAGCCCTCCGATATTATCCTCCCGAATCAGGTTTTCCAATTCCTGATAATTTTCCTCCGAGTCATGAATGAATGCTGCTGGAAAGAAGATTTGGGCGATTTTTTGTTTTTTGTTCATTAGGAATTCTAAGATTACAAAATTGCAAGATTGGAAAATTGGGTTGGAAAGTGGTAAGGTTGAAAGGTTGTAAAGTTAAGGTACCATAAGGTTTTCTTTTGATTTCGAAGTTTCAGATTTCAGACTTCAAATTTCAGACTTCAGACTTTTTTCCAAACTCCCTCGGATATTTCACCACATAGGCCATCACAAACCCGGGAATCGTGGCCAAAACCACCCAAACGAAGAATCCCGGATAGCCCAACCACTGCTGCATGTATCCCGAAAGCATTCCGGGAAGCATCATTCCCATAGCCATAAATCCGGTTGCCAATGCATAATGCGCTGTTTTGAAAAGCCCTTCTGCCAAATAAATCAGAAACACCATGTAAGCTGCAAATCCAAATCCATAGCCCAACTGCTCGATCAAGACCACACCGCCGGCAAATAGAATACTATCTGGTTGCAGCCAGGCGAGAAAAACATATCCGATATTCGGTACATTGATTGCACATACCATCGGCATCATCCATTTGCCAAGGCCGTCTCGGGAAATCAAGATTCCACCCATAATTCCGCCAGCCAATAGCGCAATCACACCCAAAGTTCCATAAAGGAACCCTACTTCTGTCACACTCAATCCCAATCCGCCTTCTGATCTTTCATCCAAAAAGAAGGGAGAGGCCATCTTCACCAATTGAGATTCCCCCAGCCGATAGAGCAGGACAAATCCAAGTGAAAGCCCGATATTTTTCTTAGTGAAAAAGCTCGAGAAAACCTTTCCAAAGCTGGGTTGATCTTCTCTTGCAACCCGCTCTTCTATTACATTCGGAGTGGTGATAAAATTGATTAGTGCCAGGGTCAGCATTAAAGCAGCAACAATAATCATGGTCCAGGACCAGGCTTTGGCAGGATCTCCAAAGTAGGTTTCCATATTTCCTGCAATGATGACAATCAGTCCCTGTCCGGTGATCATTCCGACCCGGTAAAAGGTGCTTCGCATGCCGACGAAAAAGCTTTGCTGTTCGGGTTTCAGCGCAATAAGGTACAATCCGTCAGAAGCGATATCATTGGTAGCGGAGGCAAATGCTCCCATCCAGAAAAAGGCTAGTGTAATGGTGAAGAAATGAGATGTTCCGGTGGTCAATCCAACTCCCAAAAAAGCTACAGCTAAGATCAGCTGCATGGAGAGAAACCATTTCTTTTTGTTCCCAAAAAGCTCCAAAATCGGGCTCCAGATCGGTTTGATCACCCAAGGTAAATACAGAAATGAGGTGTAAAGTCCGATGTCAGAATTGGAAACCCCAAGACTTTTGTACATAATTACCGAAACGGTAATGATGATTACATAAGGAACAGATTCAGTAAGGTAGAGGGAAGGAACCCAATACCAAGGGTTTTTTTGGGTGGTTTGGGTCATGATTTTCGGATGAGATGCTCGTAAATGCTGATTTCAGAGCCTTCAATGATCCTGGCATCGACGGATTTTTGATAAAATTCTGCCGGGCCAACTCCCCCGATTATTGCATATGCATAGCCCATTTCCCGTAGGGATTCGAGGGATTTGACTAGCAGGGTTTTGCCAATTCCTTTGCCTCGTTCAGATTCCAGGGTTCCGGTTGGTCCGAAAAAATTGCGTGCGGTGGCTTCATAGCAGGCAAAACCCAGGATATTGTTTCCTCTTTGCGCCAGCCAGCATGAAACCGGCTGTCGTGAGAATGCTACTTCAACTTCTGATTTCCAATAAGCGCCAAAATGCTCCATCACCCATTCGCTGACCAAATGTTTTTCCGGTGCAATGGCTCTGCGAAAGACGATTTTCTCCTTCGCAAAAAGTTTTTTTTCAGTTTCAGATACATCAGGAAGGCCGATCAGGCGAACGAGCATATCTCTCATGGACGGGCAGATTTTGGGATTTGATACACTTGGGTCTGGACGATCCTTCCAAAGTGATCGATCCAGCGAATGGCAAGGTATTCAGTATTCAGACTGGTTACTTCCAGAGACCTTGCACGACTTCCACCAACCCAAACAGGGTGAATTACTGCATCATGAAGGAGATTGAGTTCATTTGCACCTTGCACCATTCCGTATCGGATGGCCGGATCAAGCGGTTTTTCCAGACTGATTTTGGTGAGGGCAGTGGTGGTTTCCACTTTGAAAACAACAGGGATCTCGATGATCGAAGGAAGCTTAGGCTCGAAAGACGGAGGTAAAGTTGGCCTATCGTATAGCTCTTTTTTCAGCAAGGAAGCCACGTCTTGATTCTTGGAATAGAGAGATTTTGCTGAGAAAAAGGCATTTCCCTGAATCGAGGGAAGGGTTCTGGTGTAATTGATTTGGGTATTGAGTTCGGAAGGGATTTTCCATGCGGCATCCGAATCTTCCCGGATTTTATAGGGTCCGTTTCCCACGTAAATATTGGTGCCATGGCTATTGTTGGACCACCAATCGTTCAGTTTTCGGTAGGATGCCAACGGGTGCTCCATACTCCAATAAACCTGCGGAATGAGGTAATCGATCCAGCCATTTCTCATCCAAGTCATTGGATCGGCAAAGAGGTCGTCATAATTTGAAACACCAGCTCGCGTAGGAGAGCCTTTTGGATCGGCAGATTGATTTCTCCAAACTCCAAAAGGAGAAATCCCGAACTGCACCCAAGGCTTGCTTGCTTTGATGGTGGCATGAACGGATTGGATGAGATCGTTTACATTTTGTCTTCTCCAGTCGTCCTGAGATTGACCGGGCTTTTTGTATTGGTCGTAAGTTTTTTTATCTGGGAAAGTCTCTTTGGCGATTTTATAGGGGTAAAAATAATCGTCAAAATGGATCGCATCCACATCGTAATTATCCACGATCTCCTTTATCACAGACGTCAGATGCGCTTTTACCTGCGGAAGACCCGGATTGTAATAATACTTTGTTCCGTATTTCAGCATCCAGTCGCGGTGCTGGTTGAAGTCATGATTCGCGCTGAGCAACTCAGTTTTCATGTCAAAAGTTGCCCTGTATGGATTCAGCCATGCATGAAATTCAAGACCTCTTGCATGTGATTCCTTGATCATCCAGGTAAGCGGATTCTCATTTGTTTTGGGTGCCTGCCCTTCTTTTCCTGTCAGGTATTTTGACCAGGGAGCAAAATTACTTGGGTAAAAAGCATCGCCCGCTGTACGGACCTGAACGATGACTGCATTAAAATTCAACCCCTTGTAATGATCCAGCAATGCGATAAAATCCCGCTTTTGCTTTTCGTAAGGATCGGTCGGCGAAACAGGCCAATCAATATTTGCAACCGTTGCGATCCAAACTGCCCGGAACTCCCTGGGCATTTCCGGCATTTGATAACTCAGCGGTTTTAATGCTACGGAAGGCAGAGGAACGGTATTGACAGGGAGATTTGAGGTGTTGGGGGCTGGTTTTGAAGTAGCCGGTGGAGTGGTCTTAGCACCTGGGCCTGTAGGTTTTTGAGTTTTACAAGCTCCCAGCAACAAACCGGAAATCAGAAAAAGGAAAAGATATTTAGTGAAGGATGACATAGGTAGTCAAGTGGTAATTCAAAGTTTTGGGACTGGTTTTAGATTCAAATCAGTCAGATTTCTTCGAAGTTTTTGCATAAATGCATCTCCGGGATCAGATTTTACAGTTCGATAATCGGGATCGGCTTCTTTCCAAAGGTCAGTTGTCTGGAAGTTTTGGTACTCATGATGTCCGATCACGTACTCGATAGGATACTTTCTTTTGAGATAGCGAATGAGTTCTTCGTTAGCTTTCAGTTGCTCCTTGGTCAAAGGAGAATCTGTCCCGCCGACATTTTCGATTCCTACTGCGAGATAATTCAAGCCAATAACGTGCCGCGCAAATGTGGTGTCTGGTAAAAGTCTGAAAATAGTGCCATCTCGGTCGATCAGAAATTGGCTTGATACATTCAGGTTGCTCGCTCCGGTCAGATCATCCCTGCCGCCCAAAGTAGGAGGATTGAAAACATCAAATGTGATTTCAATCGAATTGATGGCTGTCCAGTGTACCACCACCATTTGAGGCTCGATACTGGCTGTTTCCTTCTCCAAGCCGTGTCTGTCTTTCAGGTATTTGAGCGAAAGTTCCTCTCGTTCCGCATTCCATGTGATGGGTTTTTCGAAGATTCTGAAAGTGGCCTGGCTGGTGGCACAGGAGATCTGGAAAAAAGCCAGGGCCAAAATCAAGATTGGACTCGTGCGGAAAGCGGGTTTGATTGTCTGCATATAATAAGAATCAAAATGCCGAATTGGGTGAATTGAAAAGCGTTAATTCTAAGAGCGAAACTACCGAGAAATCCCAAAAATCTCACCTTTTCTACGGTCTTGTTATTGACTAAAATTTCTAATCAAAGAAAAACAGGGCCTATTAATGCTTTCATTCTGGATCAAATGGAATACAATCCCGAAGGGATGATATTATTGTAGCAAATTGTCTTGTGATCCCCCTTAAAACCCCGAAGGGGTGAAATTATTCTATCCAATCAAACAGATATTTATCTTCGAAAGGAATTTCAAATTTTTTCAAAAACTCAGTATACTCTGTTTTAAACGTCTTTTTTCGATGGTGCTCTTCTTGATTTAAAATGTATTTGTAAACATTGTCTAATTGTGAATGTGAGTAGGAAAAAACACCGTAACCCTCTTGCCATGAAAACTTTCTCCTAACAAATTTTTGATCATTGATGAAATTTGAAGAATTGTTTTTGACATCCCGAATTAGATCTGATACACATTGAGAGGGTTTTAGGCCCACAAAAACATGGACATGGTCGGAAACTCCATTTACAATAATTGATTTCTGACCTTGATTGGTGATGACTCCGGAAATGTATTTGAAGACATCATCTCTCCAGGTTTTTGAAAAAGGTTTTCTCTTCCTTTCACTGCGAAAACATACTGAATATAGATTTGGTGAAACGTGCCAGCCATGATTTGGTCATTAAAAAGGTATAATTGAATTAATTTTTAAAAGAATAAAATGTCACCCTTTCAGGGTTCTATTAATATAGGGCTGTTTTTTTCTACAATAGTTACACCCCTCCGGGGTTTTACATCGAAAGAAACTCACGATCAATTTAGGCAACAAGAGGATTTTAAATTGCCATGAGCCTTCAATTTAAAATCAACTTCCCGGACTATACACCCGCTTTGCATTTTTCAAAACTTCTGCTTTATCCAAGGTCATGGGCTTCAATTTCTGCTGAAGAAAGAGCTCCATCTGATCATCGTAATGCGGGCTTTCGGGCTTGTTGCTTGCTCCGTAGACATTGATGGTTTCGATTTTGGGAAGTCCTTCGCCAAATCTGACCATCATAATATAAGACTCTCCCTGAATTCCTTTTCGGGTTCCATTTTCCCAAGCTTCGGACCTCATTGCCGTGATCACATCGTCGATTCCGGGAAGAGGAAGGGCTTTTTCCCCTCTTACCAACTTTTGATATTCTCCCAGCGCCACGATTTCTTTCCCGAAATGAGTTTCGAAGTGAGCTTTCGAAGCACGCAATCCCTGCACGGCCTCTGCTTCTGTCAGGCTTGTGTTGAAATCCCGGTCTGTCTCCGAAAACTTTTCCCACCAATAATAATATTGGAATGCAAAAATCGCAGCTCCTTCGTTTTCGATTCCGGAGGTTTTGTCCCAGGATTTCAGCGTTGCGATCTGCTTCGCAATCTCGGGATAGCTCTCGGGATTGAGATTGAATAACGCCTCCATATTCGTGCGAAAGGCAAGTTGGGAAGGTAATTTTCCATCGTATTTGATTAGCTTGAACTGCTCGTAGCTGATTCTTCCGGTGTCAGGCATTAGTTCACGGAATCGTAAGGAGCGGTTATTGTCCCGGTTTTGGTAATCATTCTCTTTTGCAAAAAGATCCGGGTTCAGACTGTCTTCCATGCCGCTTCCTTTGAAAGGCGAATGGTTGGTATTGTAGAGATAGCCGGACGCTGGATTAACGTATTGTGGCAATTCAGAGAATGCATAAAAATCATTCCAGAGTGTCTTTTTGGTATTTCCTTCCACAGTTTCGGAATAGTCAAAGCCTGCTTCCCGCTTGGGCAAAAGGGCATTGCTCACGTAGAAAATAGTGTCGTGTCGATCGGCATATACCGTGTTGAAACTTGTCAATTGCATCACGCTCATCGCTTCGTTGAACTCTGAATAGTTCTTTGCTTTGTTCATTCTCCACCATTGTTCCGGAGCTGCGATCCGCTCAAGTGCTCCCATCCGAATCGAAAATGCTCCCTGATCAGTGACCATCGTTGGGCCGTAAATGCTTTTCCAGACGTTCTTTGGAATCGGGATCGTAATCATATCCCAGAGTTTCACTTTCAACCAGACCGTGCGCTCTTCAAGTTCCAGCCATTCTCCGTCAACTTTGTATTGATCTTCATTTTCCGGATTGACTTCCAATTGGTAGATATCCAGGAGATCGGGAAAATTCACCGTATGTGCCCAGCCAAGATTTTCATTGACACCGTGAAAAATCATTGCTCCTCCCGGGAAAAGTCCGCCCAGCATATTCCACCCTTCTTCTGAATGAAGATGTGCTTCGTACCAAGCCACAGGTCCATCAAGAGGTTGGTGGGAATTGATTGCCAGAAAATTTTCACCGGAGTCAGTTCGGGAAGAATGGATGGCAATGGCGTTCGATCCTTTTGGATTCTGGTCTTCGGAAATCACATCCACTTTGCCACTCACAATCTGCTGCACAGCCCGATCCGCGCCGGACATCTGTGCCAAAGACAGAATATAAGCCGAAGCTATTTCTTTGGTATTTACCGGAAAAGCATCTGCCAACAATACTTCTTCCGGATGTGCCAAAGCATAATCGTTGAGTCCTGCGGCATAGCCTTCGAGGACTTTTTTGAACTCAGGAGAAAAACTCGATTCATATTTTTCAGCTGCGATTTCTCTTGTTTCTAGCAGGTGAACAAAGAAATCCACTGCCGCACCATCCTGCCCAAAAACTCTACCGACCATCGCTTTTCCTGCCAAGACAGTTTTTTGGATGGTGCCAAAATCATCTTCCGAATGTGCCCAAGCGAGGCCGTAAGCTACGTCAGCATCCTTTTCACCGAAAATATGAGGAACACCGAATTCATCCCGGGCGATCTGAACTTTTGAAGTATCCCAGCCGGAGGAATCGTACGTGCTTTCGCAGGAAAAAATGACAAACGGTAAGAGCGATAAAAGCCCCATTCTGGTGAATTTTATCTGATTATATTTTTTTTTAAAGCTCAGATGGAATCTCGCATGGTCAATAATCATACCTCTGTGTGTCGGATGCGTCATGCTCGATTTCATTCGATTTGGGTTTAGATAGATTCGGTAAGAATTCGCTGCAAAATGCGCTTTTATTGTAAACAAAAAAAAGCCGACCAAAAGGCCGGCTTTCCGGGGGCTTAGTAAACACTTTTCTCGCGTTTATCAGGTACTGACTTTATCTGAATTGGTAATCTACTCCTGTGACCTGGGTAAGCAAAGTTGCCGGAGCATCCAATGCAACTGCTGATTTTGGTGGTTTTGGTGTAACCGGTGAATTGGTTTCCAGGTAACTTCTCATAGCTTGGTGGAGTGTATAAGGAGTGTTTTCAGTTTCCTTTACGCCTCTGAATCTGCAAAGCATGTCGTCAGGATCGCCGTCTCTCTCGCACGCACAGATATGGTAGACTTTCTCAGAATCAAGTGGCTGACCCTTCACAACAGCTTTTTGAACTCGCTTGCCATCTTCTGCAAAAGCATTAAACTCCACTTCCATTCCTTTGAATTTGATCACCCAGCCTCCAAATCTCTTAGATGCATCAGCTGCAAATACGTTGTTTAGTTCGCGCTCCAGCCATTCATGAATTTGCTTTCCGGTTACTTTTCCGGTCCGAATCTGCGAGTCAACAGGAAGCATATCGAATATGAAACCGTTGGTGATCGGAATGTTGCCGGTCTGATCCGGTGTAGATCTTGGCGGGCAGAATCTGAATCCATTCGAAAGAACGATGTCTACGTCCGGCACTTGCCAGTTGATAGCATCCAGAATCATGGTGTCGATGGTGTTTTCGATCACGAAATATCTGTAAAGCGGAATGGTGCTGTAGCCCACCACTTTTTGAATGTCTTCCAGGTATGGGCCTTCATATTGAGCCATAATTTTTTCCATTGCCGGAGAAGCAGGATATTTATTCGCATCGACTTCCATCATCTCATAGGTATCGCTGACGACTTTTCCGTTTTCAATTCTGAGTTCGAGTTTACCAACGAACGAACCAAAAGCTCCAGGCTCGACGACTTTTGCATACTTGGCCTGAATCGGTTTTCTTACTCGCTCGTGCGTATCTCCGCCCAGGATATAATCGACCCCTTCGCATGCAGGCATGTTTGCAAGATGGATTTGTTGTGAAAGTCCCAAATGAGCAACGATGGCTACAAAGGCACATTTTTCCTGATTTCGAAGGACATCCACGTAATGAGCCAGGTTTTCCTCCGGCTTGGTGTATATGATTCCTTTGCTGTAGTTTGGCGATTGGCGAATCGGTACCAAATGGTCCGTGTAGCCCAGAAAACCAATTTTGACTCCATTGACTGTCCAGATATTATAAGGAGGGAAAATCAGTTCACCTTTTTTTCCTTCGCCCAAATCATGGTACATATTGGCGCAAACCTTAGGGGCAGTCAAAGAGCCCAAGAGGTGTTGCATGGTTTTTTTGTAATAAATCACTTCCCAGTTTCCGGGAAGATATAAATCGTAATCGAGAGCATTCAGGATCGGTACCATCGCTTCTCCTGTAGTCTTTACTGAAAGTTCCGAGCCCTGAAACATGTCTCCGGTATCAATCAAAAAGCTGTGATCAGCCTTTTTCCTTTCCTGATCCAGGAATGTTTTCAAGTGAGAATAGCCGCCGGTTTTTCTAAAAACAGATTGGCCATTTTCCCAAAACAACTCATCGTGAGCGTGAATCTGACAATGGACGTCCGTCGTTTGAAGAATCGTAACCGTAAATGAAGCAGGGTTCGTTTTCTTCTTCTCGATTGTAGTTTCTGCCATCACAGGAGACAAACTTACCAATCCGGTTCCTGCTCCAAGAGCTCCGATTTGGGTTAGAAACTTTCTTCTTGAGGATTTCATAACTGGTTTTTTTGGGTTTTTGTCTTAAGAAAACACTTTGGTTGGAAGTGTTTTGGATTTGGTTGGAGGTATCCAAATTATACCCTAAAAATAAGGAGTCGCTCATCCCTTAATTGGTGACATTGGTTACAGAGGCAAAAAAAAAGATTCCTCTTTCGAAGAATCCTGTTTGGTTTTAAGTAATTGAAATCAATCGCCGCCGTCTTTCTTTGGATGAGGTTTATCCTCGACATGAGCCCCGTCTTTGCAACACTCATCGAGTTTTTCATAGGCTGCCGGATCTCTTTTGAGACTGTCTGCATGGTAACCAACCAGTGTAATCCGCTTTCGGAGTACTTCTGGATTGGTTTTTCCGTCGAGGTAAGCGATGTTCAGGACTTTGGTTTCAAGGTCCAGATTGACAGATTTTACGCCTTTCTCAAAAGTCAGGTCTTTCTCCAATCGATCCTTGCACATTTCGCAAACAGCAGAGGTTTGGATTCCGATATTTTTCACCTGAGCCTGTGCAGCAAATGGCAATGTGAAAACGAATAATGATAAGAGTAGCTTTTTCATAGTCTTCTATGTTAGATTTTTAATCTGAATCCTGTATAAATCATCCTTCCCGCAATCGGCCCCCAAGTCATGGAAGCATCAAAATTGGAACCAAAAGGATTTTCAGGATCTACAATAGGATTTGATTGTCTGAAATTTAAGATATTTTCTCCGCCCAGATAAATACTTCCCCAACGAAATCCTCTTGAAATCTGTGCGTTGACCATGAAGAAATCCGGGGACTCAGAGTTCAACTGAAACTCCGAAGGACTGTCGCTGGTATCAGGAAGTCTCATCGGTCCAAACCAATTCACAGTCATGTCAGCTTTCCATTTGTCAAACTTGGTCGCATAGGCCGCATTCAGGAAAAAGCGATCCTGACTTTGGTAAGGAACCTGCTGGAGAATTCCATTGGTCGTCATTAGATTGTCATAACGCTTGTAGGCAGCTTTGACATCTATCTTTTCGGAGAAAGGATAGCTCGCTTCGATCTGGAAGCTTTTCGCAAATGACTCACCTTCGAGGTTTTTGATGATGAGCTGATCGGAACTTACATCCTGATCGTAGACGAGTTGATTTACAAAGCTCGTATAGAAATAATCCGCGACTACGCTCAATGGTTTGTTTTTCACCGTCAGGTTTCCGGCAAGGCTCAATCCTGTGTTCCAGGAAATTTCGGGTTGCAATTTTGCCTGGAATTGGATTTCTCTGGAGGAAACCCAAACCATGCTGTTTTCCATCAATGCATTTGGAGTTCGATAGCCTTTGCCCACAGAGCCGCGAATTGTCCAATTAGGGACAAACGCCCATCGAGCATGTAACCTTGGAGTGAAGTAGGTGCCAAAGAGATTGTGAAAATCAGTTCTCGCTCCAGCTACTATCGTGATGTTTTCATTCGGAATGAAATTGTACTCGAAGAATACTCCCGGTACCTTCTCCGCCCGGATGAAAGTCGAATCGAGTCCGTTTGGAGTATTCGAGTCGAAACTCTCGTCGAAAGCATCGTACAAGAAACTTACTCCGGTCTTGTATTGGTGGAAGCTGCTTCCGATAATATTTTGGTAAATGAAGTTACCGTAGGCAGTTTTTTCAGTTCCCTCATATAGCCTTCTTCCGGCTCCTCCGCTGAAATCCTGGTAGGAAAGTGAATATTGGAAGCCCCAGCTTTGGGTTGGTTTACTCGGGTAGATCATTCCGATTTTTCCAAAAATCTCCGCCTTTCGGGTGTCCAATTCATAGCCGTATTCGGCACTGGTTGAGAGATCGTCCTTGAAACCAAATCCCAATTGTCCACCGGCACTTTGGGAGGAGAAGACATTTACCCCGATTTGAGCCATCAGTCTGTCACCGGTGTATTGGTATCTGTTCAGGAAATTGACTTGACGGGTTTTTGGCATATCCATAAAACCATCCTTATGGTGATCCATCTCAGTAGTTTGTTGGCTCACATGAAAGAGTATAGCGGAGCTCCACTTCTCAGAAATCGGGATAGCGTGATTTGCATTCAGCTCCAGTCTGCCAAAGGAATTCAAGTAAGCATTCAAATACCATTTGTCCATGGTTGCAGGCTTCATCAATTCCACATTGATCTGGCCTGTCATGGATTCATATCCGTTGATTACACTTCCGGCGCCTTTGCCCACGTCTATGGATTGAATCCAGGTTCCGGGAACGAATGTGAGCCCCAATCGGGAATTGAGCCCGCGGATGTTGGGAATTCCTTCCCGACTGATCAGGACATAGCGACCGTCAAGACCCATCATTTGGATCATTTTTGTTCCGGTGACAGCATCTGCGTACGATACATCCACAGAAGCATTGGTTTCAAAACTTTCGGAAAGATTGCAACAAGCTGCTTTCTGAAGTTCTGCCTCCGTAATCAGAATATTGAGAAAAGGAGCCTCGTCTACCACCGATTCGGTACGGCCACGGACGGTTACTTCTTCGAGTGAATCATCCCCGTCAGCCAAAGTAACCAACATGGGTTTATCAAAAACCGGGGAAATGGTATCGGTTTCGAAACCGATGTAAGAGAACACTAATTTGTCAGAGGGGACGACATTGGTTAGCTCAAAAGAACCATTAAGATCCGTCACGGCACCGCGTTCTTTTCCGAGTATCTGGATGGTAGCCCCGATAAGAGATTCTTTTTTCAGGGATTGAACTTTGCCGGTTACGGTCTGCTGAGCGGAAGCCCAAACTGCCGAAACAGCGTAAAGGAATATAAATAATGCGTATTTCATCTTGATTTGAATTGAATAAAAAGGATAAACCTTTCCTCTGAAGGCAGAGGATACTCAATCAAATGTTAAATCAGGAAAGTCTGATGAAGGATGTTTAAATCTGGAATGGGCTTATCCGGAAATTCAAAATCAGGTTTTTCAGCTGTTTGTTTTTCCGCAGGAGGAAAGCCGAAAACCAAAGCATAAGCAAGAATGAACTCAGGAGAGATTTTTACCTGGAATTCGGTTTTGCCAAAAAAATCATCGGAGTCGGCTGTTGAAATTTCGTCTTCGCAACAGTCCATCGGCACTTTTGAGCCTTTTTCACTTTCGCAGCAATCATGTCCTTCTGCGGCCAAAGTTACCTTGCTGCTTACCAGTTCATCACCACAGAAATGCTTCGCCCAAGTCAGATTGACCTGACCCATCAGGAAAAAAAGAAGCAAAAATGTGGACAGAAGCGATTTCATTACGGGACGAAGTTCGGGTTTTATCTTCAAAAAAGAAAACCTATTCACCAAACGCGAATTGGGGGAATAGGTTTTCCACGGGATGCAGTGTGGTAATTTCTATTCGGACGCTCTGGCAGGGATAAATTTCACCACCTTATTCGGGATCGGCTTGACTGTTTTCAAATAGGCATAGATTGCTTTCAGGTCTTCCTCCTTCATGCCTGCATACATCGTCCAGGGCATGATTGAATTGAATTCTCCGGGTTGAACTTTCGGCGCTTGGTAACCTGAATCCGCATATTGCTTAAATCTGGTGACAAACATTTCTTCCGTCCAGCTGCCGATTCCGGTTTCTTTATCCTGGGTGAGGTTTGAGGAGTTCACTTTCGATCCGTTGGGAAAAGGGAAATCTCGGCCTCCGGCATATAATTGATCTTTGATGATCGTGCCCCGAGGATCTACCTGGGTATGACATTCTGCGCAACCCGAGGCATTCATGATGTATGCACCATAGGCAACCTGATCGGAAGGATCAGGTCTCATAGTTGGGGTTGCATTAACAGGCATTGTTCTCAAAAGCATGTTAACAGGAAAGTCAGCTTTTGAATCCGGGATTTCAGATTCCACAGGAGGAAGCGATCTGATGTAGGAAATGATGGAATAGATGTCCTCAGGATCCATTTTTCCATAATAAGAATAAGGCATTAACGGAAACATCGCCCTGCCTTCATTGGTAACACCCGTTGTAATCACTCTGTAAAGTTCTCCGTCATTGTAATCTGATATCCCATGCGGGGTGATGTTTTTGGCATAAAATACTCCCGGCAGACCAATGCCATGATCGAACCGATCTCCTCCTGCTCCCAAAGTACCCGGTGCCGGCGGACCCGAAAAAAGGGAAAAATCACGTGTCGAGTGGCAATCCATACAGACGGACACATGATTTGCCAAATAGGCTCCGCGTGCGATTCTGTCCGGAGTGTATTCGATTCGAAGGTCTTCTGCAGGAGAAACTTTTGGAAAGGCGAACTGAAGATAGGCTACTGAACCAACCATCAAAATGATAAGTCCACCAAAAATGTAAGCAATAATGCGAAAGAATTTTTTCATAAATGAATGAGTTTAGATCTTGAAAAAGTTACTTAATTTCTAACCTTTTTTAAAATTATGAAGTGAAATCCTGCTAATGGATTAAAAAGACTTAAAATAAATATCTTAAAGAGGATTGAAAAAACCGCAGAAAACTTATCTTCAAAACAGGTATTTTTTTGGTTAACGGCTTAGAAGACCGATGCTTCGGCATGTTTCGACAGGCTCACCAACCGAGCTTAACACAAGTGAACGAAGACCGAAGAAACCAAAATCAAACCTTCCTCTCGATTTTCAAGTGTTTAACTAAGCCAGTGGCACGTTTGTAGATATTCAGATTAAAATTTTGATTTTAGCTTCAGTGAGGAAAAAACCAAATTTTCTGAATTAGCTTTCCGAAAATTAAAGTCTTTTCTGTCTTCAGTAACTTAATACCACCATCATGAAAAAAATCACCACTCTATTACTGGCTTTCATACCCTTTTTGGCTTTTGCCCAAGAGGATGCTGTAATCAAAAAGCTTGACTCCAAAGCTGACTTTTACGGAGGAATTGCGAAGCAAATATGGTCCAGCCCTGAATTGGGATATCTGGAGACACAAAGTTCATTATTGCTTCAAAAGACACTTACAGACGCCGGATTTAAAGTTCAGGCCGGAGTTGCCGAAATCCCAACTGCATTTATAGCCGAGTATGGATCAGGAAAGCCCGTGATAGGAATTATGGCAGAGTACGATGCTTTGCCAGGTGTATCTCAAAGTGCCTCGCCTTTCAAAGATCCTGTGGTCGAGGGAGGAGCGGGTCATGCTTGTGGTCACCATTTATTCGGGACGGCATCTGTAGCTGCCGGTATATCGGTGATGGAGTGGATGAAGGAAAATAGAATTCAGGGGACTTTGCGGGTTTACGGTACTCCTGCTGAAGAAGGCGGTGGAGGGAAAGTTTATATCGCCCGTGCCGGATTGATTAAAGATGTGGATGTGATGATGCACTGGCATCCGGGTTCGGACAATGAGGCCGGAGCTACTTCTTCACTTGCAAATATTTCGACCAAATTCAGATTTTACGGGGAAGCATCTCATGCAGCTGCAGCTCCTGAAAGAGGAAAATCAGCCCTCGATGCAGTTGAAGCGATGAATTTCATGGTTAACCTGATGCGCGAACATGTACCAATGGAGACCAGAATGCACTATGTGATCACCCGGGGCGGTGAAGCTCCCAATGTGGTTCCGGCTTTCGCAGAATCCTATCACTATGTCCGTCATCCTGATGCGATGGTGGTCAAAGAGATTTTTGCAAGAATGGTAAAAGCTGCCGAAGGAGCTGCATT
>JBILPR010000348.1:0-4459 GCA_044373795.1 Algoriphagus sp.
AACTAAAAAAAATAAATTTTTCAAAGAAAATAGTTAAAATAAATCTCTCTTCTCTTGCATTTATAGTAGGAGGGGGGGGTATATTGACAACGTAAGATCAAGGTCGGCGCCGAAGTCTGGATTTTCAACAGAGCCAAAGGTTGGTTTTGAAAGTTTATTCAATTAGTTTTTTTTAAAAAATGAAAAAAATTTCTATTTTATTAGTTTTTGGTATTTTAGGCATTGTGCCTATTGCATTAGCCGAATGGTTTGCTTCAATGGAAGCTCATTACGTGTACAATTATTCAGCAGGGTATGATCCTGAAATTTCATTAGGAGCTGGCTCAGTAGGATTAGGTAGCATGTCAGCCTCAGCAACTTTAGCGGCGATTTCATATGAATGTAATTTTGCATTGTCTACTTGTGACCAAAACAAACAAAGAGTAGTCCGAATCAATTAATGGATGATTTGATTTACTATTTCCAAAGAGCAAGTATCTTGCTCTTTGGATTTTTGATGGGTCTTTTTTCATGTAAAGAATCGGATAATAATGAAATTATTTTGGAGGATACAGAATTTAAAGTGATTTCTCTAAATCCTGAAAATGAAGTAGATTTTAAAAATATTGGAAAAAACATTGAATATGTTGTTCTATCTACCGCTTCAGATTATTTAATATCTGAAATTGATAAGATAGAGGTGAATAATCAACAAATTTTCATTTTAAGTAAAGCTCAAAAATCAATTTTTATATTTGACATGTCCGGAAATTTTTTGGACAAAATTGCTGACTTTGGAGAGGGTCCTGGGAAGTATACAGGTATTTCTGATTTTTTCATCTTCAAAGAATCACTATATCTTTTGACAAATCCTTCAAGATATATTTACGAGTATAATCTGGATGGTGATCTGTTAAAAATCATCAGTACTAATGGTAATTACCTTGAAGAGTTTAGAATTTCTGACGAAGGTTGGGTATCACATCTGAATGATGCATACGACGATGAGAATAAATTTAATGTTGTTCTTTGGGATAGCTTATTTGTGGATAAAAAAAAGGAGTTTCTTTTCTTAGATACTGACCGAAGGAATAATTCACTTCGAGTAGATAATTATATTTCTGAAAATAAGGAAGGTGTTTTCTTGTTTCAGAATTTTTCAAACTTGATTTATAAATTCCAAGACACTTTATTTTTAGCGGCATTTGAGGTTCTTTTGAATGATCAATCAATTCCTTTGGAATATATGAAAAGGTTTAAGAACGATTCGCAAGCTGCTTTAGATGTCGCTATGAAAGAAAATTTGTTCACTGGGTTTAAGAAAATTATAGCAACAGATAAATTATTGTTTCTACAAGCTCAGCAGGGTAGTAATATTATTAATTGCTTTATTTCTTTTGATTCAAACAAACATTTTGCCTTTAGAAATCTTAAAAGTGAAATAGAATTTGCTTTAGTAGGAGATATAATAGGTGTTTCAGGGCAGAAGTTTGTGATGATTGTATCTGAAAATGTTCTTTCAAAATTAAAGGAATTGGATTTGGAGGGTAAAATTAATAAGGTGAATTTAAAAAATGAAAAAATCCATAATGTAATTGATTTATATGAAAAAGATGGTAATCCTGTTCTCGTTTTTTTTGATCTTGATATTAGTAGCATGCAGAACTGATACTATTGATGAGTTAAGTGATCTCGATATATCTCAAATTTTAGAGTTGAATCTTGAATTAGAAGGGAGGAATATATCATTTGTGGATTTAGAGTCCGGATATTATTATTTTGTGTCAAATAATTGTTCTGCCTGTTTAGATGAGGATTTAGCAAAGGTTGAAGGATTTAACTTGTCAAGCTCAAGTAAAATTTATGTTATCACAAGCAATAATGAGACAATAGCAAGGGTATCTCATTTTTTAAATAATACAAAAATCTACAAAGCTCACACGGAATTGTCCCAATGGAATTTTATGTTAGAGAAGATTGATAATGAAATTTACTTTGTCGACCTCGAAGAATTAACTAATTGATTGGCATTCTCATCTTTCGCGTTTTTTCCTCACCTCAATTACCGTTGAATAAATCATATTATCTGTATTCATATCCCCAATTTCTTTGGTGGAAGTTGACATTGAAGTGGCAAGTCCGGAAGAGATGGACCGGCTGATTGAATATTTCAAAGAGAGAGAAGATCCGGGTATCCGGCTTCGACCGATTTATCTGGCGGTAAAATTTGAAAAGATCCCAATGGAATGGTCCTTGGCAAGCTTGGATTTGTGAAAACTGAAACCTGCCTTCTGACTTAATTTAAGCGTTTTCCAAGCCATTGAAAATCAACTGAAAACGGATAAAACTAAAAAAATCATATTTTTCAAAAAAAAATAGTTAAAATAAATTCCTCTTCTCTTGCATTTAAAGTAGAAGGGCGTACATTGACAACGAAAGATCAAGGTCGGCGCCGTAGTCTGGATTTTTTAGGGTGATTTTGCTCCGCCCTGCGAGTGCGAAAGGAGCAATTACATTTAATTTGAATTTTATGAAATCGTTTTTGAAAATCTTATTATTTAGTATCGTTTTTTCTGCTAATTATTTTAGTCCGAACACTGCAAAAGCAGACTGCACTATGACAAATAGACTAGGTACGGATGGACGATGTTTTACTCAAAATGGGGAATATGTTTGCCTTGCCAGAGCAGAGGATCAGCACTGTTTTACCACTACAATTGAGCCAGGAGTTGGTGGATGATTTATGGGGCGGGAAACCGCCCCTAAATATACTTATATGAATAAAAATATAGTTATTTTATTTATTATTTTCTCCTTTTCTTGTGTTGAAAAAGAGAAAAGCGAAGGTTATTTCACTGGACAGAGCATGACAATGCAGAAAGTTGATTCAGTTCAATTTAGTCTTGATAGTTTGTCTAATGGCCGAAATACTAATTCTTACATTAATAAGTGGAAAAACAAGGATGTATTTTCTTTTTTAAATAAAAATAGTAATTCACTTTATTTTTATGATATAAATACATCAGGATTAATGGAAGTTTTAAAATTTCCAATTGAAGGACCTGATGGTGTAGGGAGTATTTCTTCTTATTACTTTGTAAATGAGGATTCTTTGTTTTTATACTCCTATGGTCTAGCTCAGCTTTCCGTATTAAATTCACATAAGAATGTTTTAAAAAGGATAAATATTGAAAGTGACTTAATGTCAGTTAGGCCAGAAGTTAATAGTGGTAGGCCATTGGGAATGATTTCTGGAAATTTAATTTTTAACAGTTGGGGTTCAGAAAGGGAGTATTATAATAATGATACTTTTCCGAAAAATTCCTTTTTATTTCTGAATTTAGATAATAATTCAAGGGCTTATGATATTTCTTATCCAGACAGTTATAAAGGGGCTATTTGGGGCGTCCAATTTTTTCAAATATATCATGATTTTAATATTAATGATAGTTTATTGGTTTTGAGTTATTCTATTGATAACAGTATATATGTTTATGATTTTAAGACAGGTAATTTGGAAAAAGAATTAAAAAATAATTACTTAAACTTAAAAGTAAATCCTATTTCTGATAGAATTGGTAAGTTTACTGTGGATATTTTAGAGGAAGTAAATCATCTGATGAAGCAAGAATATTATTCTCTTATAAAATACGATCCCTATAACAATTTGTATTATAGGGTAATAAATCACCCTGTTCCACAAGAAGTCGTTGAGTCAGGGGATGAGTTAAAAAAATCATTTGGTCCATTTTCTGTTTTAATCTTCGACAGTGAATTTAATTTTAAGGATATTATCAAATTCCCACCATATGAATACTATATTCAATCAATTTTCTTTCATGACGGAAAAATCTATATTGAAAAGATCCAAACATACAATGAAGATTTACTTGTTTTTGATATTTTTAAGCTTAAATAGTTGCAATAGATCACTTGAATTTAGAGTCAATGAATTTTTGAATTTGACTGATGATAATTTTGAACTTAATACGCCATATGTAATAATCCCAAATGCAGGATGTCCAGGTTGTTTAAGTAGCGCAGAAGACCTTGTTTTAAAATTTAAAGGTTCATCATGTGTAAAATTTGTATTCATTGAGGTAACTTCATTAAAGGAATTGAAGATTAAATTAGGCCATGACATTCTAACATATCCAAATATTTTATTGGATAATAATGGATTCGCCTCGGAATTGGATTTGCATACATTCTATCCTTTGATTTTTTATCCCAAAATTAATCTTCTTCACGAAATTAGTCCTAAAAATCCTGAATCCATTTCTAATTTTATAGAGTCAATATCTGTGGAAGGGTGTAAGTAATTCCAAAAATGCCATATAGTTTAAAAGTTTAGGATTAAATATTATAATTCTCATTTGACCAATTAAATTGAGATGGCTTTAAGTTTCCATAACAAAATTAATAATAGTAAAATGTTAAATTTCCTTTGTGGAAAAAAGAAATAGTAAAATGAACTAAC
>JBILPR010000074.1:0-14975 GCA_044373795.1 Algoriphagus sp.
GAAAGTGAATTGTAACAGATGGTTTTGGAGGATATAAAGACCTGGGAAAGCATTTTGCAAATCACGTCATCTTGAATCACTCA
The DNA here is from genome assembly GCA_044373795.1 of Algoriphagus sp. Lineage (GTDB taxonomy): Bacteria > Bacteroidota > Bacteroidia > Cytophagales > Cyclobacteriaceae > Algoriphagus. Next base: position 84 of record JBILPR010000074.1, read on the forward strand.
AAGAAAATAAGAAAAATCGGAGAATATCATACCAACACCATTGAAGGCTTCTGGTCGATGCTAAAAAGAGCAATCATAGGACAATACCACAAGATATCAACTAAACATTTGCAAGATTATCTCAATGAAATGGCTTTTAAATACAATTATAGAAATAGAGAAAATACTTTCAATACCCTGTTATCCAATAGCTTAAAAATTGAATTGTCATTAAATAGGCAATGACTTTTATAAAGGGGGTCAGGGGGACTTTAAACTCAATTAAAATCCAAATTTTATGGATACGAGCAACATTCCGACTAGCCATAAAGAATAATTTATCATCTTTTAGAATTCAAAATAATTTTTGCAAAATTTCTTGAAAACAAGTCACATGAAAATCCTAATAACAGGAAATATGGGATACGTAGGTCCCGGCTTAATAAGTAAATTACGAAATAAATATCCTGAAGCAGACCTCATCGGGTATGACATGGGCTATTTTGCAAAATGTCTCACAAATGTTGATTTTCTTACCGATAACCAATTAAATAAACAAATTTTTGGAGACGTTAGGCATTATAAGGAGAGCTTATTCGAAGGAGTTGATGCTGTAGTTTATCTGGCTGCGATATCAAATGACCCTATGGGGAATAAGTTTGAAAAAGTGACCATGGATGTTAATTGCAATTCTGCAATCAGGATGGCAGAATCAGCCAAAAAGCATGGCGTAAAATCATTTGTATTTGCTTCTAGCTGTAGTATTTATGGGGAGGCGGATGATTATCCAAAAGTAGAGACTGACAGACTGAATCCATTAACAGCGTACGCTAAATCGAAAGTAGAAGCAGAAAATGGATTATATTCTCTGGCGGGTGATAACTTTATTGTTACTTGTTTTCGTTTTGCGACCGCCTGTGGTCATTCTGACCGTCTTAGATTGGATTTGGTATTAAATGATTTTGTCGCAGGAGCGTTTTCTTCAAAAGAAATAACCATTTTAAGCGATGGAACTCCCTGGCGGCCACTTATCAATGTCTTAGATATGGCTAGGGCAATAGACTTTGGAATCAGTCGAGATACAAGCAAAGGAAGTAGCTTTTTGGTAGTAAATACTGGATCTAATACCTGGAATTATCAAGTTGTCGAATTGGCAAAAGCAGTTGCAGAAGTTATACCCGGTGTGCATGTGTCTGTTAACCCGGATGCCCAACCTGATAAAAGATCGTACAAAGTTAATTTTGATTTGTACAAGGAGTTGGCACCAGAATATCTCCCCGTTTATGACTTAAATAAAACAATCAAAGATTTATATTCAAATTTTATTGAAATGAATTTTAACGATAAACAGTACCGGAAATCTCAGTACATGAGGCTTGAAGTTTTAAACAATCTTCAACGCAAAGGATTTCTGAACGATAACTTGTCCTGGAATTGGTAAATTAATTATATATGATATTCACTGAAACAAAACTAAAAGGAGCCTTTGTTATTGAAATCAAAAAGCTTGAAGATGAAAGAGGCTTTTTTGGTCGGTCATGGTGCGCAAATGAACTAGCAGCGCATGGTTTGAAACACGACATTAAACAAGCCAATACTTCTTTGAGTCTGAGAAAAGGAACGATCAGAGGTATGCATTATCAAAATGATCCTTATCAGGAGACAAAATTAGTTCGTTGTACAAGGGGGGCGATTTTTGATGTAATTATTGATCTTAGAAAAGATTCATCAACTTATAAACAATGGATAGGAGTTGAATTAACTCAAGATAATTATAAAATGCTTTATGTTCCGGAGGATTTTGCTCATGGATTTATCACATTGGACGATAATTCTGAGGTTTCTTATTTAGTTACCCAGTTTTATACTCCCGGTGCTGAAGCAGGTATTCGGTGGGATGACCCTGCATTTTCTATTCAATGGCCAATAAGGCCCACAGTTATTTCTGAAAAAGACAAAATCCACCCTAATTTTTAAACAATTTTTATATGATAATTATAGATAATGCCTTAGAAAAAAGACACTCTGAAAATAATCCTGTAAAAGTGGCAATGGTGGGGGCAGGTTTTATGGCAAAAGGGATTGCCAATCAAATGGTCAATTCTGTTCCGGGAATGAAGCTCGTCGCAATTTTTAACAGAAATGTGGACCGTGCAAGAGAGGCTTATTTGGAAGCAGGTATCCAAGATGCAGTTTATACAGACAAGAAGAATGGATTAGAGGATAATATCAGAAAAGGAAAATTCAGCATTACTGATCATGCAGACATTTTGTGTGAAGCTGAAGGTATAGATGCCATAATTGAAGTTACAGGCGCTATTGAATTCTCGGCGCATATTATTCTCAAAGCCTTTGAACATAAAAAGCATGTCATTCTGATGAATGCTGAAGTTGACGGCACAATTGGTCCAATACAAAAAGTGTATGCAGATAAGGCCGGTGTTATTCTGACTAATGCGGACGGCGATCAACCTGGAGTTGAAATGAATCTTTATCGCTTTGTCAAATCTATCGGGGTCAAGCCAGTTTTATGTGGTAATATCAAGGGGTTACATGACCCTTACAGAAATCCTACAACGCAGGAGGGTTTTGCGAAACAGTGGGGACAGAACCCTAGGATGGTAACTTCTTTTGCTGATGGAACCAAGATTTCCTTCGAACAGGCAATCGTTGCGAATGGGACAGGGATGAAGGTTGCTAAAAGAGGAATGTTTGGTCCAACAGTACCAAGCGGTACTCCTTTAAAGGATGTTTTTCAGGATTTATATCCCTTGGAAGAATTGTTAAAGGGAGACGGGATTGTTGATTATGTGGTGGGGGCTGATCCAGGACCCGGAGTATTTGTTCTGGGGACACATGATGACCCCAAACAGCAGCATTATTTGAATTTATACAAATTAGGGAAGGGGCCATTATATCTATTTTATACTCCCTATCACCTTTGTCATTTTGAAGTGCCTTTGACCGTTGCCAGAGCAGTTCTTTTCCATGATGCTACTCTAGCCCCCATTGGAAAACCAGTGGTAGATGTTGTAGCTACGGCTAAAATTGATCTCAAAAAGGGGGAGAAAATTGATGACCTTGGGGGATACATGACCTATGGTTTATGCGAGAACTACGATGTTTCGCTAAAGGAGAACCTGTTACCAATCGGTCTAGCTGAAGGGTGTGTGCTTAAAAATGATGTTTCAAAGGATAAAGTACTGACATACGCAGATGTAATTCCTCCCCCCAACAGGCTTTGTGATAAACTCAGGGATGAACAGTTAGCATATTTTAAATAACTGGTAATTAAATGGGTTTAACTTTGACAGCGATTAAGAATTTTGGTTCTAGTTGATTCAAATGACCAGAACGGTTAAAGCAAGTAAATTTTAAAGATATGAAATCTGGAGATTTGTGAGGTGTTTAGTTAATAAATAATATGTTTTCATACTTTATTATTTATAATTGACAAATCGATAACAATCGACAATAAGAATTCTTGTTATTAAACAGGGTATAGCTTTCATTAATATAATTTCTGAACTTTATTATCTTTTTTATTGGGGCTGAATGAATTCCTTTTTAAAAGTAAAATCAAGAGAAAGTATTTTTTTTCGTAAAAAGAAGGGTAAATTAAATTAGAATATATTTTTATTTAGAAAAAAATGAATCTATTGCCACTATCCGTTGTCATGCCAGTTTATAATGGCGAAAAATATTTGGAAGAAGCTATTAATAGCGTTTTGAATCAGACTTTTACAGATTACGAATTATTGATCATTGATGATGGGTCAACAGATTCTTCTCTAAAAATTATTCATTCAATAAAAGACTCCAGAATCAGATTAATTAAGAACGAAAAGAATCAGGGAGTTGCATATACGAGAAATGTTGGGCTTAACGAGGCAAAAGGGGAGTACTTAGCATGGATGGATTGTGATGATTTAATAGAACCGAATAGGTTAGAAACTCAAATTAATTTTCTAAAAGAAAACTTGGGTATAGGAATTTGCGGAACAGCCCTAGAAAGGTTTGGAGAAGGAAAGCCTAGAGTTTCAAGAGAATTTTCTGATTCTAAAATGATTAAGGCCGCTTTATTATTTTATCCTTCTATTCGACCAGCAACGGCCATGTATCGAATGAAGATGGTAAGAGATGCGAAACTGAGCTATGATACAAGGCTTGCAGTTGCTGAAGATTATGACTTTTATTTTGAGGCTAGTTTTCATTTCCCAATAAAAAATCTTGATCAGGTACTTTATTATTATAGGTCATCAGAATCAAGCATAATGAAAATCTATTTTGAAAGGCAACAATTATTATTCGATTTTCACAAAATAATCTATTCTAAGGCTTTTGATAAAATGGACATCCCTCATTTAGAGAAAAATTTTGAATTGCATTATATTTGTTCTTCTAGTTCATTAATTAAGTCATATGTCAACTTAAATCAAGTTTATAATTGGCTTCTTTATCTTGAAAATAGAAATTCCAAAGTTAAACTTTATGACGAATATTCATTCAACAAAGTATTAGCTTCGGTATTCTTTTTCGTCTGTAAAAAATCATCTCAAATTGGACCTCAAACTTTCTTTTTTTATTTAAAAAATAAACGATCATTTCCTACGAATGAATCTTTTGCTGTAGTGAAGTTGTTTCTACGTTGTCTGATTTATTATAATAAATTTTGAAAAAGCATTTATGGATAATATTTTATTTATCAATAAAGAACAGTACGGCTATCATATTGACACGTATAAATATTGTGTTTACTTGTCAGGAAAATTTAATATTACGTACATATGTTGGGATGAGGGGAGGAAAAAGATATTCACTGAAGGAATAAATTGTATTTACTTACAAAAAGAAGGAGGGCTAATTAATAGGTATTTAATACTTATTCGAAGTGTTAGGAACGAAATATATAAAAATAATTATGATCTGATTTTTATTCTTTATTTTTTTGGGTGCAGTCTTTTAAAATTGTTTAATATTAATTCTACATTCAATTTAGATATTAGAACCATTGCGGTTACGAGTAATAAATCTAAAAATTTTATCCTAGATAAATTACTAAAATTTGAAACTTTATTTTTTAAAAATATAACAGTCATAAGTCAGGAAACTGGCAAACAAATAAGAATAAAGGAATTTACAGTATTGCCATTAGGTGGCGAAAGTATTGTGGATTCAAAAATATTAACCGATAATCTAAACCTCATTTATGTTGGAACACTTTCTAATAGAAACATTATGACCTTGGTTAATGGATTTAAAAAATATATTTTAAGCTACCCTGTAATTCGGAAAACAACACTTACTTTAATAGGAGATGGATATAATAATGAACTTGAAATTATTAATCAATTTATAAAATTTAACGGATTAGAAAAATTTGTTTTCACTACAGGTTATGTTCAAAATGATAATTTAGACGTTTATTTTGAAAAAGCTACCTGCGGAGTTTCTTTTGTTCCAATTACGCCTTATTACCAAAATCAGCCGCCTACAAAAACTTATGAATACTTGTTATCAGGACTTCCAGTTTTGGCTACAAATACGAATGCTAATGCAAAGATTATTCATAGATCAAATGGAGTTCTTATTCTTGATAATATTGATGGCGTCTCAAATGGTATATTTGAGATTTCTGAAAAGCTAAACTCATTTAAATCAGCACAAATTCAAAAGGAAATGGAAGGTAGCTTATGGAAAAATATTGTAATTAATATTCTTGTTCCATATTTAGGAAATATTCTAAATAAGAATAAGTGAAAAGTATTTTTTTTTAGGTTTGATGTGTAGCTAAATTTTCAAAGATTAGTATTTTAAGATTTTTTTATAAAGTCATATTTTTTTTAATAAATTTTAAATACCATATTTTCATAAAAAATTAGTTAAAAGCTAGTAATTTTTAATTTTTCTAAAAGATGCGTTTAGTTTATCGACAAATTCATTGGCTGGATTAAGAATCACATCATTTTGTTGAGTTACGTAAGAAAGGAAGTCCTTGTATCCTGACAATATATTCTTATCAGAATATAAAATCCAAGGATGGAAACCAATTCCAAAAGTGTCTCCTTTCTTTGTTTTATCGTAGAGGCCCTTAAAATACTCGAAAACTTCCAGGCTGCTTTTTTGTGCTTTGAAAAGGGGCCAATCATCTCCAACTGTTACTAGTCTTACAATTGGATAATTTTTTAAAAAATTGAATCTCATCGGCCGAATTAACTTCCGGTTATCAGGTAATGAGATTACATCATAAGTAAAATTATTTTTGATTAAGAAATCAAACATCAAAATGTTCCACTGTCCGTTAGGTGAGTGAAAACCCTCTATTTGCAATTTATTTTTTGATCTTATATTTTCAAAATTTTTGAAATCTGTTTCCATATTATTCCTGTTCATTACTTTAGGTGAAATGTGGGCAAATGTATGGGATCCTATTTCATGTCCCCTTTGCGTTATTTTTAAAATTGTATCAGAATATTTCTCCATTACTTTTCCTACAGTAAACCAAGTTGTTTTAAGTTGAATTTGGTCCAAATGATCTAGTATCTCTTCAATATCGGTATTTGTTATGTTTGTTTCATGTCCACTGAATTCTCTTTCATAATCATAATATATGAAACAATTTTTAGTTGTTTTGCCCAATATTTCTTTATTTATAGGAGATAATGAAATTAATTCTAAAAAACGATAGTAGAGCTTTAAACGAATTTTATTTAACATGGGGTAGTTTATTTTTATAAATAATCTGTCTTTTTTTGTCTCAAAAATATAACTTTTTAGTTTGCTATATTTGTTTTTATAAATAGTAATCCATTTTTGGATTTAAAATAATTTTTTTTATTTTATTTAAATTTAGTGATAGAGTTCATTTTATATAATTGTGTTTTGTTTTTTTAAATTTTTCACAACGATTCTAAGTTTAAAGAATTATTATATTTACACGATGAATTTTTTTCTCATTTTTTATTTTACCATTAGGCTATTTAGGTAAACGATTTTTTTTATTCTGTAATAACGATATTGGATTTCTAAAGTTTAATAAGGTTCGTTTGGCTTTTCTAACTTTTTTTAATCCTATAGTTTGTTTTGTCAATACATTGATTAGCTATCGTTAATAGCACGTGGGTCATTTCTCAAAAGTTGTTATAAAAAATCTTTAGCTCTTAGCATATTTCATAGATTTTCTGTAGTAGGTTCCATGGTTGATCTATTAATAAGGGCAAATACCAGAAGACAATATTTTTCTGTTCTTAACTGATTTTTAAATTTTGAGGTCCTTTGTTTACTCTGTTCAACTCAAAGTTTGTTTTGGCAATAACCTCAAAATGGTTCTCTATTTGAAAGTTGGTTTTGTTGGGTTCTGGATCAGCATACGGAGGCTTTTTTTTAATCTTGGAGTCTCCTCTTCGCTTCTGCTCGTTTTTTCGATGACATAATGGATGTAATTTAATAGATGAAACTGATTTATTACGAATTATTGATTAGAAAGTGATTGCTCCGCTGTAACAATTTTGAATTTCCAATTGTCCTTGATGGTAGTGGTGGGTATTTATTCAAGCTTGTTTGAGATCATGGAACTGTTTAGGAAGACCCACATAATCCTTGGGTTTGATATTCATCTACATCCATTTCATGATCAGAGAAGGAATGGCTATTAATTTGGTTTTAACTTGGCAATTATTGAAGAAATTCTCATTGATAATCAACTTCTTAAAAGTCCAATAGAGAAATATTTTCCTTCCATTCTACCTGCTTGATTGCAAGATCTTGTTTACTAGGCTGAGAATTATCGCATGAGTTTAGGGAGTTGGGATTGATTCTGATTCCTGCAGTATGCCTTAACAGAATATTATTACTTTTATAGCCTTATGCCCATTTTAGCTGTTGATCTTATCTTTACTCTTGAAAAATAACGATTCTGGTAAGCCGACCTCTGATGTGAATCAAAAACTGCATGGTGTCCAGAATCCTACAGCTACAGTCTTGATCATGATCGTAAACTTAGCAATTCCCACTGATCTTTTTTTATCTGTTCTAACACGTAAAAAATTTGTAGTAGTATTTGTGCTGGTTAAAAGTCTATATCAACTGATTCAACTATCGATCTGTGCTCCAATCTGATCAATTTTGTGAAAAGATTCTCCGTGAACAGCTTTTTGAATAAAGTTAATCGTTCCATTATTTTCGGGCTAGAACCAATATGGTTCTAGCCTTAAGTTAGTGGGGATATAGGTCTAGGCCACCATTAAAGAATAATTTTGCGCTTCTAAAGTTTGCAAATGTTCGATAGCCTCTTGCTACTGTTTTAAGTTCTCGGATTTTGCCATTTAGATGCTCAGCCATAGCATTGGTTAGGTTAGTCAACAGTAGTGCATTGATCATCCCTGATATATGGTTGTTAAACATCTTTACCACTTTGTTTATTTCTTTGATTTTTCGTTGGGTTGCATCCATGGTCCATCAGTTAAAAAAAAATCTAGCTAACAGCTTTCCAGAGCTGAATTGATCCCTGAAACTTTCCCGTACTTGGCTTGCTTACTTCGTAATTGGCATCTGCAATGGCCTCAAAGTGAATGCGCTGCTTTTTTGTAAGGATCTCTGGGTTCTTGAGCAAAGCATAGTGGGTGTTTTTTAATTCCTTGCGTTGTTTTACTTCTCTTCTGCGCACTTTATCGATGGCATCATTGAGGTATTTTTCCAGATGAAAACCGTCATGAACAATCGATGTATTAGGTAAAAGTTTTGTCGCCATTTGCGTGAATGCCTTCCACATATCCATTCTGATGGTTCCAACTTTCCCAAGCTGCTCAGTGGTCAATGACTTATTGAACAGTTTTTTACACGATTCCTTGGTTCAGCCTTCTTCTACATCCAGCACACATCCTGAGGCGTGGTGACTAAGTTCGGTGATGTAATGATGGTCTTTCTTGAACGACTTCTCATCGATGCTCAAATGCTCGAAGGTGACCTGTGATTGATTCCTTCTATCGATACCCCGTTCGGTACTCAAGTGCATAATTCGGTTCACAATATTGAACCCACAACGCATGAGCTGGGCGGTCTTAGTTTGGTTTTTACTCGCTTTGAGCAAATCAATGACAGCATGCTCAAACAATAATGTATGTCGTTCATAGCCCGATGCCCAGTTAGGCTGGACAGTCTTCACTTGACCGCTTGAAGTAAGAATTCGGGGAAGCTGACACTTGATAAAAGTCTTGTATTGCATTGTATTAAGTTGTCTCCAACTATGTATTGGGGCGTGATCGTAAACCTTGCGGATCTCACCGGTCTGTTCATTTTCTATCTGACCCAACAAACAGGCTATTTGGATGTAGATTTCTTTGTCAGAAAAATCTGTGTCAACTGATTCAACTATCCATCCATCCTCCAATTAGAGCAATTTTGTGAAAAGATTCTCCGTAAACATCTTTTTGCTCAAAGTTAATCATTCCATTAAATTCGGGTTAGAACTGAAATGTTTATTTAAAGTTATTACTAAACATAATTTAAAAAGCATGTAGTGGACACTTTTTATGAATCATTTTGATTCTTAGGTTTACAATAAAATGAATTCAAATTAGTTAGATATTATTACACGTTATAAAAAAAACAGGTAGTAATTTAAAACATATTTGGTGTTTTAATTTTAGATAAAATTTTATAATTTTTTTTAAAATGAATAAGGGAAAAATTTGAATTGTTAAATTAATTAAAACAACTCATTTTTCAAGACTATCATATTTCCGTGCTTGGTTTATTCTCTAGAACATTCAAAAAAAGGTTTGATGAGTCAATTTTTTAAAGTTGAGTTTTTTTAAATAGAAATTCTTTTTGAGTATTTGTTACCCAAACTGATGACTAAAAGGACAACCTGTTTCTGGAGAGCAGGAATTTAGTATTGCAGTATTTAAGCGAAGGACAATTTTCAAGTCATGAATTACATTTTTTAATACAAGTTCTGGGCTTTCATTACAAGTTCAAAATCGGCATAGACATAGAAAGGAAAAATTGTCACGCAACATTTTGATGTTGTCAATCACCTATTTCAATAAAACAAAATAATGATTCTGCCTCATCGTGCTCAAGATCCAAATGAGGGTTCAAGTAGCCAAGCCATTGCATCACCGTAATTAAATGAGATCACTTTCAAAATATCAGATTCATTTAAAAACGACAAATTTATTCAATTGAGATTTTACAAGTAATAAAGGAGAAAAACCTAAAAAAGATAAGAGAAGTCAGGTAGAAGGACATTAAGGAGAGATCACCTTACCAACTTTTCCGCAGGATTTTTAAAAGAAAATTTTCAACAAGCTCTAAATATTTCAACTCAAAAAAGAGATCGAATCAAAACTCAAAACCTAAAATGGATAGAAACTTATCAAATGACTTGTGAAAGTTTGTCCTAGTAAAGAGAAATTAAAGTTTTTCTGATTTAAAACCATTGATTTAGAGGTCATTACAAAGATACCTCCTTCACTACAATAATTAGGTCTCTGAAGGACTTTGAATTGGGCAATCACAAATTTCCCATTACAAAGATTAACCCTCTCATTTCTTGGGGTGATACTACCTATAATCAAACATCTCGAAAAATGCTGCTAAAGTCTTAGTAGAAAAAGTCCTGGAGAAAGATTGGTTTACAAACTTCTTGACCCACAAGTTCGACCTGATTGAAATTAATTCTGCTTTTCACATTTGTGGAATTCAGCCCTTGAAAAAATAAACATTTTTTAAAGCTATTTAAAACTAGCTCAACCTACAAAAAATTGATTACTAAATACATCTATTCTTATTTAATAAATTTTTCAGTTTATGGAAAGTATTTTATAGTGTTTAGGTCAAATTATTTTATTTGGTTTTTGGTAAAACATTTTGTTTGTTTTAACAGAGTCTAGTACATAATCGAAATGCATTTTACTGATGGACATATACAAGAAGAAATATTTCAAATTATCAAATATAAATTTCTCTGTATAATAAGCAGTATTCTGGATATAAAATAAATTAAAAATGAAAACTATAGTCACTAACCGCCTCCTATCTCTAATAGTTTTTTCTGTAATTAGCACTGGTTTATTTGAATCATTTAGTTCATTTGCATCCCCCAGTTTCGTTCGAGATATTCGCTCCACTGATTCTCACTACAATGAATTTAATAATTCGTTGGTATTCAATGATATAATTTTTCCTGATAAAGATTTAAATCTTCCTTTAAATTCAATTGAAAATAATCTAGAATTTGAAACTACACAGGTTTTAGAAGTAAGTGCCAAGAATTTTGTGCAGCTTGTGGCAGAATCCTATTTAGGATATGAGTTTAGTTATTGGAGTGTGGACGATGTAAAGGTGAGCGAGAATAGTGTTCATGAATTTTTAATGCCTGAGAAAGATGTTATAGTCTCAGCCCATTATTTTAAAGTTATTCCTCCTACTATTCAAATCATTTCTCCTCTTGAGAACAGGGTTTATTTAACTTCAGATATTATTGAAATTAATATTGAAGCGAATAGTTCTTTAGGAGATGTTGAAAAAGTTGAATTGTATTTAGATGAAAAATTAGTTTTTACGTTTTTTGAAACGCCTTATAAGCATGATTTAAAAGATTACTTAGAAGGGAAATATACTCTGAAAGCTGTAGCCACAGATAATACTGGCCAAATTTCAATATCTAACATAACTAATTTCAGTATAAAAAAACCAAATGAATCTCCGACTGTAAGCATTACAGCTCCATCAGAAAACGCTCAGTTCACACAAGGTGACAATATCAACATTACGTCAGTTGCAGATGACTCTGACGGAATGGTCATTAAAGTTGATTTCTATAATGGAACCGCATTATTGGGAACTGACACTACTATTCCTTTTAATTTAGCTTGGACAAATCTTCCTGTTGGTAGTTTTTCTTTAATTGCAAAGGCAACTGACAACGAAGGAACTATGACAATTTCTTCTCCTGTAAATATCAACGTCATCGAGAAAGTAATTGAAGTAAATCCAATCGAGGTCGTTTTATCTGAACCAATAATAGTTACTCCTGTGAATAACCAGGAATATGATGCGGGAGCAATAGTCCAGGTTTTGGTTATGTTTCAAGGGTCTGACGAATCAGTAAAAAAAGTGGAATATTACAGCGGTAGTGAAATCATAGGATCTTCGGTTATAAGTCCCTTTGCATTTACGTGGCAAAATCCGGCCTCCGGTAAACACATTCTTACGGCAAAAGCTATTGGGAGTGACCAAAGTAATTTTAAAATTTCAGAACCCGTAGGAATTCTGGTTAGGGAAAAAATCCAAAACATCTTCCAGATTAAAAATCCTATCAGAGATTCTGAATTTTATCGGGGCTCAAAAATTAACATCAGTGTAGAAATTCCAGTTAGCAATAACCCTATAAGTGATGTCAAATTCTTCAGAGGAAATGTTATAATTGGAACTTCGACTTCAGCTCCATATGATTACACATGGAACAATGCTCAGAAAGGCAATCACAATTTGGTTGCCCAACTGACGTATGTTAACGGAACCAAAATACTTTCAACTCCTGTTCCAATAAAAGTTTTGGGAAGGAATCGTTCGACGGTAAAATTATCCTCTCAAAACAATAATAGAGAAGTTCGATCAGGAGAAAACCTAGATCTCAACGTGGAATTACTTGAATTTGAAAACAATGTCGAATTTGTAGAGTACATCCTAGATGGGGTGAAATTAGGCAGTTCTGAAAAACAGCCTTATGGTTTCCAATGGAAGAATATTGCAGAAGGAAATCATGAACTAATCGCACATGCGGTAGATGAAAATGGCTTATCCTATTTTTCTGAACCAGTCATTATAGCGGTTAAAAAAGACATTAGGGATGTTCGATTAGAATATGTAATCGGTCCAAACCCAACTACAGAATATCTCAATGTAATCTTTACAAACCTAGATGGCATTTATGATTTTGAATTCAGAATAGTATCGATGAATGGAATGGTTCAAAAAACCTTCAAAACAAGGCCAGAGTATTCCACCGTTACTATTGATGTTTCAGATATGAGGAATGGGGTTTATGTCTTACAATTGATAGCAAATGGAAATGAGATTTCTAGTAAGAGGTTTATGAAAAAATAGTTTAAAAATTAACCATTAAATGACTTTCTAATTTAATAAAGAAAAAGTTAATAGCGGTTATAGTAGTATATGTTTATGAATAAAATTTCTTTTCTATAAATTAATTATTATTAAGTTTCTTTACCAAGAATAGTGTGCAGAATTATTATTTTAATTAAAATATTACATTCAAATGTATTTATGATTTAAGAATTATTCGTATTATAATGACATGAGTAAAAATAAATTGCTCCTTTAATAGTTTGTTTAAAAACATCCTTTGAAATTTAAAAAAATAGGAATCATGAGAACTAATATAATAATAAAGTTAAATTTAACACTCTTATTTTTTTTTCTAACAATTGTTGGGAATATTGGTTTTTCAAAAAATGAAATTTTCGAGATTAAGCCTTCTTCCCGAAATATTATTTACAAAAAAGGGGTAAACAATGTTCTTGTTTTCAACGGAGACAATGTGAATAGTATCCCTTCAAATTTTTTAGGTAAATTGCTTTGGTCCGCGGGTCATGAGGGAGGTAATCAAACTGAATGGACAAGTGATGGAGGAGGTGGAGAGTATAATAGTGGGACTGGAAATAGTACGGTCTCAACCACATTTGCGAGGACTGGAATATACTCTTTAAAATTATCTATCAATACAACAAGTGGGAATTCTCATGGAACAAGGAATTTTAGATGGAAAGAAATCAGCGCAAACAAGGATATTATTTTTACCCAATATTTGTATTTTCCAGCCAAAATTGATTTAGATCCAAATAATGATTGGTTTAATTTGATTCAAACTAAAGGAGTCAAGTTTGCTCCAGGAGGAGCTGGTACTGGTCCTGACCAAATAAATAATCCACATTATAATGTAGGTATTGATGTTAGAGGTGGAGCAGGCTCAGGCGGGGCCAATTATCTCACACTTGCAGATCTTCAAAAAGTTTGGGGTGGAACAACCAATGTCGTCTGGAGAGCCCCTTTAGGAATTGATCTGCCTGTAAACAGATGGGTAAAAATCCAAATGCGTATCATTCAAGATAGAGGTAGCAATGGAAGGGTATTGATTTGGCAAGATGATGTTTTAGTGATTGATACTGGTCTTAGAAACACACTTAGGCCCGAAGTTGATGTTAATCAATTTAGTATAAATGCTTATGCTGACAAGACAATTCCAAATACAACAGTTTATTATATTGATGATTTAAGTATCAATTTACCTGATGATTCTGGAGTAGTAGTTCCAAATGTGGCACCGAGTGTAAGCATCACCGCTCCTTCGGCAAACGCCCAGTTCACGCAGGGAGCCAACGTCACGATCACCGCAAACGCGGCTGATTCAGACGGCACAATCACCAAGGTTGAATTCTATAACGGAAGTACGTTGTTGGCAACAGACACTGCTTCCCCGTACAGCGTTTCGACAGCAAGTCTACCTGTGGGAATTTTGTCCCTGACCGCCAAGGCTACAGATAACAAAGGAACGGCGACAATTTCAGCTGCTGTTTCCATCAATGTGGTTGAAAAACCGAATGTGGCTCCTTCTGTAAACATTACCGCTCCTGCAGCAAACGCCCAGTTCACGCAGGGAGTCAATGTCACGATCACTGCAAACGCGGCTGATTCGGACGGCACAATCACCAAGGTTGAATTCTACAACGGAAGTACGTTGTTGGGAACAGACACTGCTTCCCCGTACAGCGTTTCGACAGCAAGTCTACCTGTGGGAAGTGTTTCTCTGACCGCAAAGGCAACAGATGACAAGGGAACGGCGACAGTTTCAGCTGCTGTTTCCATCAACGTCCTTGAAAAACCGAA
>JBILPR010000349.1:0-4454 GCA_044373795.1 Algoriphagus sp.
AACTGAGAGGGCACGAAGTTTTTTTTCAACCGCAATGGACTCAAAGTTTCGCGAAGGTATTGTATTGACCTTTGATCTATATTACCACGGAGGTCTCTCAGAATCTTTTGCGACCTCAAATTTTCCTCTGAGGTCTTTGTGGCTAAAAATTGACGGTTAATAATTCACCACCAAGAACACGGAGGTTAACTGAGAGGGCACGAAGTTTTTTTTCAACCGCAATGGACTCAAAGTTTCGCGAAGGTATTGTATTGACCTTTGATCTATATTACCACGGAGGTCTCTCAGAATCTTTTGTGACCTCTAAATTTTCCTCTGAGGTCTTTGTGGCTAAAAATTGACGGTTAATAATTCACCACCAAGAACACGGAGGTTAACTGAGAGGGCACGAAGTTTTTTTTCCACCGCAATGGACTCAAAGTTTCGCGAAAGGAAAGACGAAGGGGAATGGAATCGCGAAGCCTTTGTTTACCTTGTCCACTTTGTGGTGAAAGAAAATAGGTTGGTTACTCTCCCCTGTTTTTGGCGAAACATTTTTGCCTAACTTGCATTAAACCAGCCAAAAATCAAAATCAAATACAATCATCAAATCCATTGTCCCGATACACATCGGGATCACCCATGGCTGTTACAAATCGCACCTTCAGGGCTCTACCTCCAATATTTCTCGGTGTAACTCTGTGAGTCCTCAGTGTAACTCTGTGTTATATTCTAATCCCGACATTCAATCAAATTGCATTTTGATATATTCAACCAGTTCCGCATTTTTATTTACTGAGTGACTTTTATCAGTGTTTTCTAGTGAGTTAGGATGTTACTTTGACTTAAATACAATCTGCTATGAGGAAATCAAAACCATTTTTTCGCCGTACTCCCGGCCATTCAAACTTGGTTAGCATCTTGTTCCTCTTTTGGTCATCCACCTTTCTTTTTTCCTGCGGAAAACCTGAGAATGAAACAATAAAACCGGAAGTACGGTCGATAACTGAATCAGTCTATGCCTCCGGAACAGTGAAAGCAGTGGATCAATACGAAGCTTTTACCCTCGCCAGCGGGCCTATTCAAGAGATTTTCGTCAAAGAAGGAGACACGGTTGACGTGGGAATTCCAATTTTGGCGGTGTTCAGCGAGCGGGAAAAGCTAGGCAGGGAAAGTGCAGAATTGGCCAGATCTTTTGCTGATAAGCAAGCCAATCAAAGCCAAATCAGAGATCTCGAGCTATCGATTGAGCTGGCGAAAAGCAAAATGAAAAACGATTCGCTTCTCTATGAAAGACAGAAAAATCTCTGGAGCAAAGGAATCGGTTCGGCAGTGGAACTGGAACAGAGGCAGTTAGCCCGCCAAAGTTCTAAAAGCACCTACGATTCGTACTTGCTTCGCTATCGGGAATTGAAACGCGAAGTGGAATTCAACTCAAAAACTGCTTCCAAAACGCTGGATATCAGCAAAGTTTTGGAAGGCGAATACGTACTGAAAAGTAAAATCAAAGGAAAAGTTTACGCCATTCTAAAGGAAAAAGGGGAAATGGTTACTGCCCAGATTCCGTTGGCTGTCCTTGGCAGCGCGGATAAATTCCTATTGGAGCTCCAGGTAGATGAATACGATATCTCAAAAGTCCTTCCCGGTCAGCGTGTGATGGTCAGCATGGATAGTTACAAAGGGAAGGTTTTTGAAGCCCAGGTAACTCAGATCTATCCGATCATGGATACCAAATCAAAGAGCTTCACTGTAGAGGCTGAATTCCTGGAAAACCCTCCCCGACTTTACCCAAATTTAACTTTGGAGGCAAACATCATTACTGATACCAAGGAAAACACATTGGTAATTCCCCGGAACTTCCTGATCAATGACGAGCGCGTAATCACCGAAAACGGGGATACACTTCTCGTAAAAGTAGGAATCAGAGATTATCAGTTTGCCGAAATTCTTGAAGGACTGGACGAAAACACAATCTTAATCAAGCCCTTGAAATGAAATGGTCTCTGATTTTTGAGCTTTCGAAGGCCCTGATGCTGGCGAGATTCAAGCAAACCTTGGTTGCAGCAGTCGGAGTTACTTTCAGTATCACCATGTTTGTGGCATTGCTGGGTTTCATGAACGGGTTGAATACCATGCTTGACGGATTGGTCCTGAATCGTACCCCTCATATCCGCTATTATAACGAAATCAAACCTAATCCCGATCAACCCATTTCGCTATCCGGTGAATTTTCAAATTCCTTGAATGTGGTCAGATCTATCAAACCGAGCACAAGCCGATTGGCAATCCATAACAGCGAATCGATTATGCAAACCCTGACCGAAGATCCGAGGGTACTGGGCCTTAGTCGAAAAATCTCAGCTCAGGTATTTTTCAATGTGGGAACGATCGATTTAACCGGGATTGTCAACGGAATCGATGTGGAGAAAGAGGCAGAATTATTCAGCTTCGAAGATTATGTTACCTCTGGCAAATATCCGGATCTCAATCAAAGTAACTCCATCATTTTAGGATTTGGACTGGCAGATCGTATGCTTGCAGGCATCGGCGACGTCATCCAGGTGACAACTGCCCAAGGGAATCGTGTTCAGCTCAAAGTAGTCGGATACTACCAATCCGGTTTGGGTGATTATGACAACTCTAATAGTTTCGCTTCCATTTCTACCGTCCAGAAAATGCTGGGTGAATCCCCTTCCTATGTCACAGACATTCAGGTAAAACTTAAAGATCTTGATTTGGCTCCCGGAATGGCCAAAGAAACTGCAGAAATATTCAGGATTGATGCAGACGATTTGCAAACCGTCAATGCACAATTTGAAACAGGAACGGAGATCCGAAACCTGATCAGTTATGCAGTTGGGATCACATTACTGGTGGTTTCAGGATTCGGGATTTACAATATTCTGAACATGATGATTTATGAAAAGCTGGACACAATCGCGATTCTGAAAGCTATCGGCTTCAATGGTCAGGATGTCAACCGGATTTTCATTACCATCGCATTGTCCATCGGAATTGTCGGAGGCGGAGTCGGGCTTTTGTTCGGGTTTCTCACGAGTATGGCGATTGACAGCGCTCCCTTTGAAACGGCGGCTTTGCCAACTATTAATACATTCCCGGTCGATTACAATCCGAAATATTACATCATTGGGGGGGGGTTCAGTTTGATCACTACTTACCTGGCGGGGTTTTTCCCGGCAAGAAAAGCAAGCAGTGTGGATCCTGTAGAGATAATCCGAGGAAAATGACAACACCCATCAAACCCGTACTCGAAGCGAAAAACATCGACAAGTTTTTCTACAATCCCACCGAAACCCAAGTGCTCAAAAAAGTGAGTTTCAGCGTGGACAGGGGAGAATTTGTCTCAGTCATGGGGAAATCTGGCTGCGGAAAATCAACGCTGCTCTACATCCTTTCCACGATGGACACTTCCTACACCGGCGAACTTTTCATGGATGAGCAGCTGATCACCAACAAATCTCCCGACTATCTATCTCATCTGAGAAATGAGAAAATCGGGTTTGTCTTCCAGTTTCACTACCTCATCAATGAGTTTTCGGTGTTGGAAAATGTGATGATTCCCGGGCTGAAACTCGGGAAATATTCCCGTGAGGAAATGGAGCATCGCGCACTGGAAAAGCTGAAGATTTTTGAGATGCAGGACCATGCTTTGAAAAAAGCGAATCAGCTTTCCGGAGGTCAAAAGCAAAGAGTAGCCATCGCTCGTGCTCTGATTAATGATCCGCTGATCATCATGGGGGATGAGCCAACAGGAAACTTGGACAAGAAAAACTCGGATATCGTATTCAATATTTTCAAAAGCCTGGCGAAAGATTTCAACCAAACCATGCTGATCGTCACCCACGATCCGGAGTTTGCGGAGGGGACAGATCGGACGATTGAAATGGAGGATGGAAGGGTGGTGAGGCAGTGAGCGTCATTGCGAGGAGGTACGACGAAGCAATCTCCCCATTGGAATCGTCACCGGGAGGAGCTACGACGAAGCAGTCTCCCAATTGGAATCGTCACTGCAGGAGATGCGACTGAGCAGTCTCTTAATTTGATAAATCTTCAAATCATGAGATTGCTTCGGGGCGATAATCTTCACTTCAGAAAGTTAATTTTTAGAAAGCCCCTCGTAATGACGGAGCCGTCTCTGCGAAGAGGAACGATGAAGCAGTCTCATAATTGGATCGTCACTGCGAGAAGGAACGACGAAGCAGTCTCCCCGTTGGAATCGTTACCGCGAGGAGCTACGAAGAAGCAGTCTCTTATAATTTTATCACTTTTCAAACCACGAGATTGCTTCGGGGCTATACACTATAAATCAGTTTTTGCCTTATTGATAGACCCTTACAAGACGTTGTCGTCATTGCAAGGAGATGCGACTGAGCAGTCTCTTAATTTTATAACTCTTCAAACCATGAGATTGCTTCGGGGCGATAATCTTCACTTCAGAAAGTTAATTTTTAGAA
>JBILPR010000350.1:0-4446 GCA_044373795.1 Algoriphagus sp.
CCTACTTTCAGAGCAGAAAACTCCAATACAACCAGACACTTGGCAGAATTCTGGATGATCGAGCCCGAAATGGCTTTTTACGACGCCGAAGACAATCAGAATCTTGCGGAGGATTTTCTGAAATATATCATTCGCTATGCACTTGAGAATTGTGTAGAAGATTTGAAATTTCTGGATCAGCGGGCAGCTGAAGAAGAAAGTGCAAAACCCGCTGAACAAAGGAGTGAATTAGGTCTGATTGAAAAGCTGAAGTTTGTCGTTGAAAATGAATTCGTTCGACTTACTTATACCGAAGCGATCGAAATTCTCAGGAATTCCAATCCAAATAAGAAGAAGAAATTCAGCTATCTGATCGAATCATGGGGTACAGATCTGCAATCTGAGCATGAGCGATATCTGGTTGAAAAACACTTCAAAAAGCCAGTGATTTTGACAGATTATCCAAAGGATATCAAATCCTTTTACATGCGCCAAAATGAGGATGGCAAAACTGTAGCAGCAATGGATATTCTATTCCCGGGTATCGGTGAAATCGTTGGTGGTTCTCAGCGTGAAGAGCGACTAGACATACTGACCAAAAGAATGGAGGAAATGAATATTCCTCAAGAGGACATGTGGTGGTATCTCGATACCCGCAGATTTGGCTCTACTCCTCATGCCGGATTCGGTTTGGGCTTCGAGCGAATGATCCTTTTCGTTACCGGAATGAGTAATATCAGGGACGTAATAGCTTTCCCCCGAACACCAGGAAACGCAGAGTTCTAAAAAAAATCCCCGATAGAGTCGGGGATTTTTTTTAACTCACAATTTTAATTCTTGCTGCGAGCGGAATACATATAATGCTAAAGAAAATGGCGATGTAGCCTACAACATCGTAATTAAGTAAATGGCCTTCTGCATCTTCAGCAATAATAAACCCAGCAACCAACGATGCTACCCCGGTGGAAAGTTGCTGAACAGCCGAATTGAAACTTAGAAAACTACCTCTGTTTTCAGGTCTTGCAGTGCCGGTAATCAAAGCTGCTGCCGGCACATATCGACCATTGGAAGTCACAAAAAACATCGTAGACGCCAACAAAACCAATGGAATTGGCGTCACACCTAGATTTGTGATTATCGCAATTGGGATTAGATTCAAAGTCATGAAAATGACAAAGATTTTTAGCTTCCCATGTTTATCCGAAAGCTTTCCTACCCAAGGCGAAGTAAATATGGTGAAGGCCCCGCCAGCCATGTAGATGTAAGTCAATTGCATTTCTGTAAAACCCACATTGGCCACCGTATAAGCGCTCAAAAACGGAATGATCATGAATTGACCCAGCATCATCATGACAGATAATGTGATAGCCTTCATCTGATTAGGATCACTAGTCACTTTGGCAATTACTGCCAATGGATGCGGTCTTACGGAGTCCCTGTCCAGATGCCCCGTGATATTTGGAATAAATCGGACGATCATGGCCAAACTCGAAACCGACAAAAACGTCAAGATATAAAATGGGGTATGCCAATCGGATAAACTTGCTAAAAACAAACCCATCGGAACCCCTAAAACTGAAGCAACAGAAAATGCTGCCATCACCAAACCCATCGCTCGTCCCCTTCGCGTATCTGGAATCACATCTCCGATAATTGCGAGAATCAATGCTGAGGTCAATCCTCCAAAAACTCCGGAAAGCACTCGAGCAATCAACAAAACAGGATAACTTGGAGAAAGTGCACATCCCAAAGTAGAGACAGCAAATCCTACATACACCCAAAGTAAAATCCTCTTTCGATCAAATCGATCCAAAAAAAACGCTCCGAAAAAGCTGGATATTCCTGCACTGAAAGTATAAGAGGATACAAGCAAGCCAAACTCTCTGGGTGAAATATCAAAAAGACGCATGAGCTGAGGACCCAAAGGCATCAAAATCATGAAGTCGACGATGTGAATAAAATTGATAGCTGCCAGCGTCCACAGCAAAAGTTTTTCGTTTTTCATTTCAAAAATGATTCTCCGAGAGAACCGCGGTCAAAGGATAATAGTTTGGCGCAGGGCAACAATCAGGCAATGTCAAGTCGAATATAGGTTTCCGGGATTTCTTCAATAATGTCTGAAGCGATTAAACTTCTGCGCTTCTTTTTTCCGGCATATTCCCCGGCCAATCCATGGTGAAAAACCCCACAAATAGCAGCATTTTCCGGAAGATAACCCATTCCTAAATAAGCGGTAATCATTCCTGTCAAGACATCCCCTGCACCGCCAGTTGCCATATAATTAGTCCCGGTGGAATTAAATAGTTGTCGACCATCCGGTAAACTAATGACTGTATTTGCACCTTTAAGGACCAAAATTATTCGATATAATTTGGCAAAATCTCTCGCCAGGACCAACCGGTTAAGATGGGTGTCAGCAGAACCCACAAGCCTTGTAAATTCTCCGAGATGCGGAGTTAATATTGAATTCTCTGGAAGTTCTGAAATCAATTCCGGGTTTTGCGCCAGCAGATTTAATCCATCAGCATCAATCACAAACGGCTTTTTGAACTCCTTAAGGATTTGTTCCAAAAGATGTTTTCGATTGATTTTTCCCCAACCTGGGCCAACTCCGATTGCATCGTAATTCTCAAGATTCAACAATTCTCCCCAGGTAACCATTACTTCCGGCACACTGGTTTGCAAAATGAACCGCTCCGCTTCCTCAAGATGGGAAGTAACCAGGCCCGAACCAGTTCTGAGAGCACTCTTTGAAGCAAGCGTTAGAGCACCCATTTTACCTGGACTACCACCGATAATTAGGATTTTTCCAAAATCACCTTTATGACTAAACCGGTGAAATTCTCTGTGAAGAGATGGAATATCACCCTTCTGAACAAAAAAGAAATTAGAATTAAATGACTGATAAGCCTCCACATTAATTCCAATATCAACGACTATTAACTCACCTACAAATTCTGAATGCTCAGGAAGAAGCAATGAAAGCTTTGGAAAGGCAAATGAAACAGTGAAGTCTGCTTTTACGACATTCTCTTTACAAATAGCTTCGGAAGACAGTCCGCTGGGCAAATCAACACTCAACTTGACCCCTTCAAACTGATTGATTGTGGAAATAACTTCCTTGGCAATTTGTCTTAGTTCCCCTGTCAACCCAACTCCAAAAAATGCGTCAATTAAAATGCCCGTATAATAATCAGCAAATTTATTCCATTCAATCAGGCTAATGTTTGGAGAAAGCAAATCCCAATTAAGCTTAGCATCTGGACTAAGCGATTCTTTGCTTTCAAAGCATTTGACAATGTTGATTCTCCTTTTGTTTGCACTGAGTAATCTTGCAATCGCTAAACCATCGCCTCCATTATTTCCAGCACCGACGAAAACATAAACTGGTGAATTTTCATCAAAATGCTGTTCTTCAAACCATTTCACAAAACCTTTTGCAGCTTCCTCCATCAGTTCATGGCTAGTTTGACCTGATTGCTTTAAATGCAATTCATCCAAAAGCTTAACTTGATTTCCAGACAAAATTTTCACCATAATCAGGTAGTTTCAATTGAAAGATCCTTTTTGGGAATTGTTACTAAAAGCAAAAATCCCAAACCAACCAGAAAAAAAATCCCCAAAGACAAAGAGCTATTCCTCATGCTTCCAGTCATCTGTTCGATCAGTCCGTAAGAAAGAGTCCCCAAAACTATTGCTAGTTTTTCTGTAACATCATAAAAACTAAAATAGGACGCATGATCCGTAGTGGATTTTGGAATAAGCTTAGAAAAGGTGGATCTGGAAAGGGATTGAATACCACCCATTACCAAACCAACGACAAAGGCTAAAGCAAAGAATTCATAAACGGTGTAAACAAAGTAAGCCGCACCACAAATGATTACCCACACGAGAACCATGATGACCAGGCTGGCCTTATTTCCATACATTTTTGAGATAAAAGCAAAAAAGTAACTTCCGATTATAGCTACAAACTGGATAATAAGAATGGTTAAAATCAATTGATCTCCGGGTAACCCAAGCTCCTTGTCACCAAATGACGCAGCCAAATACATCACCGTTTGAACCCCCATAGAGTAAAAGAAAAAAGAAGCCAAGAACCTCGTCATGACTTTTATTTTTCGAACTTGATCCAAAACTTTTCTGATTTCTTGATATCCTTTCAAAAGAATTTCTTTTTTGATATGCTTTTTAAAAGGATTTTTCGGAAGGTTTCTAAATGGGATCTGAGAAAACCCAGCCCACCAAATTCCTGTAATTAAAAAAGAGAAACGAGCCGCAAATCCTCCTTCAGGAATCATAAACCAGGCTGGAAATTGGATCATCAGGAGATTTAAAATCAGCAAAATCACACTTCCGATATACCCCAGCGCAAAACCTTTTGCGCTCAACATATCATATTCACTTTCTTCTGAAATTTCGGGTAGATATGCGTTGTAAAAAACGATACTGCCCGCGTATCCTATA
>JBILPR010000351.1:0-4443 GCA_044373795.1 Algoriphagus sp.
TGTAAAGTGCTGGTATGAAGTCATCGGAGAGGAAACCCCATTGCCGATGCTATTCTGGACCATCTCCTGCATTCATCCTATCGAATCGAATTCACCGGAGACTCTTTAAGAAAAAAAATGTAAAATTTTCAGGCTGTTTGGTCTATCCAATACCAAACCATTTTAGAGGGGCCAATATCCCCGGAACAGGTGTCGTATCGTCCGGAATATCCATACGGGATTCTCTTATCTTCTATTATTTCAAACAAGTAATAGTCTGAATGGCCTCCTTAAAGAAAGAGCTTGAAGTTGCATACAAAATTATTTCAAGTCTGATAATCGTACTTGACCAAAAAATTACCCAGGCTTATGTTTTCCTCATTTAATCCGAGCTTTTTCCTTAACCGAGATTTGGCAACTTGGAGGGAATCTATTTGAATGCCCATAACAGCTGAAATTTCATTCAGACTAAGTCCAAGACGAAAGAATACGCAAAGGAGTTTTTCGCTTTTTTTCAAATCAGGAAAGTCAGAATATAGTCTCGCAAGGAAGTTTTCGTTTAGGCCAAGGAATTGGTCTACCGATCGCCTCAGAGAATCATCACCATGCAAAACTTCCAAATCCTTAATAAAATCATCGATTGTACTCTGGTTTGTTTTGCTGAGTTTATTTCTAAAATTGATTAAACTTAATTTTAATTCTTTGTTATCCTTTTCTTTTTTGAAAATCTGCATGAGAGAAACCATCAATTCTCTCCTTTTCTGAAAGATTTGAGAATTTAAATAACGGTTTTCTAATTCAAGCCCTAGAATGTCCGAATTGACCCTATCCAAGTCTTGATAAATTATATTTATATTTTCCTTTGAGTTGATAATACTTATTAAAAAACCGATTAAAATTAAGACAAGTAGGCTAAAAAATATTAATTTACAGGTAAAATCAACTTTATTCTTCTTTTCCAGATCAACTAAATCAATGGTGTTTTTGAGAATTAATTCCGTCTCAAAAATCTTTAATTTGGCATTTTTCTCTTCTATGTCTAAAAATGAATTACTCTTTACCATAAAAAAATAGGCACTTGAATCTAAGTTATTAACCTCTTTAAACAATAAACTAAGTTTACTAGCTATTAACCGTTTTCTCTTCTCATTACCAAGTATTTCCGCTAACTGAAACGCTTCCACCGACTCCCTTATTGAAAGCTTTACATCTCCTTCTACATAAGAAAGGGCACTTAAACCTATTAGGGCGCTAGAAAGGCCATTGATATCCTCCTGATTCCGGGCAGCTACCTTGGCCTGATAGAAG
The DNA here is from genome assembly GCA_044373795.1 of Algoriphagus sp. Taxonomy (GTDB): domain Bacteria; phylum Bacteroidota; class Bacteroidia; order Cytophagales; family Cyclobacteriaceae; genus Algoriphagus. The sequence continues at coordinate 1,288 of JBILPR010000351.1, forward strand.
TAATTTTTAGAAACCTGATAATTGCTCATCCCAAAATAAACATCCCCCATAAGATTAAGAAAATTGGTTTTTGAAGGGGAAGGCGGCTCGGCCTCCAAATACTTAAGTCCCTCATTCAAGTATGAATAGGCCTTAACCCATTCTTTCTTTTCAATATGAAGTTTTGCGTAAGTCTCAAGGATTTTTGGAAAAAGATTTTTATTGATAGAAGCATCAAACCTGAGTTCGTTTTCCACTTCATTCAAATAGACAATTGACTTGTCAGTTTCATGAACAAGAATTAGAAATTCTCCAAGGTAAAGGGATAAAAAGGGAAACTCAGAAAGTTTAGCATCACTAGAATGCAGCTTTTCTAATCCTTCAAGGTAAAAATTGACGCCATCACTTAAATTTCCTTTTTCTGTATAAATTTTTCCTAGTAAAGCCAATACTCTTTGGTCAACTGATAAGTCTCCCAATTTTTCTGAAAGGTCTTTAGCCTCACTCGCATACTTCAAGGAAGTATTTAGATTTCTTGTTAAAAAAAAATCAGCAGAATCCAAAAAGAGTTCTGTTTTGGAGTGGTTATCATCGTTATTTAAAGAGGGTAAATCAGCATTTACCTCACCTGATTCTTTCATACTAGATAATCCACTCTCCCCTTGAAAGATCACTTTATTAGCAAAATTCTTATTATCAGTTTTGCGTTTGAAGTTAGGAGTTTTAGCTTTAAAAGGATCAAAGAGAACGATCAAATTAAATACATCAGTGTCTGGACCCGTAAAACCTTCAGTTTTTGATGTAAAATAAAAATCATTTTTAAATGGTTCAGATAGGGTACCATAACTTAATAGTAAAAAAGGAAGAGAGAAAATAAACCTAAATTCAATCATTTATCACAATGGTTCCAGTTGGAGAAAAAAAGAAAGATCTAGCATAATATTAGTTTTAAACAATATAAATTCATCTCTTCCGAAAATCAAAATACCTAATTGAAACAAGTGCCATTACAAATTTACTACTGACCTTAAAGGTAGAATCGACCATAGTCATAAATTTATCAAAAAATCTTCAAGACTTTGAGAGGAATCCGATAGGCTAAGCATTTTTCTGAGTCGGGATTTTGAAACATGTAAAGTAGATAGTGTTTTGCCAGAAATTGCTGAAATTTCTTTATTATTTAATTTCAACCTTATAAAACCACACAAACGAAGTTGTTGCACTGATAACTCAGGAAATTCTTTTATCAAACGGTCAAAAAACTGATTATCAAGCTTAGCAAACAAAACATCAAACTCTTCAAAAAGCTTATCCTCTAAGTTCTTATCAATTAATTTAAACAACTTATCATTTGAACTGACATCATTCTTTGGTAACTGATGTCTGAGATCCATTAGCTTTTGAGTTAGGCTCAATAAAATTTCATTTCGTTTTAGATCAGAAATGGTGTTGCTTTCAACCTCTGATTCTATTTTTATTAAATCTGCTGCCTTATTGTTATTCTCTAATTCAAGTTTTTTAACAACAAGTTTTTTATTCAATGCCTTTAAAGAGGTAATATGTTGGTTTTTCCTAAACCATAGGTAATAAAATACTAAAAGAATCAGTAAGGAAATAATAAAAACCGATAACAAATTCAATCCTAAGCCAACTGAATCGGCTTTTTGAGTTAAATCTCCTTTCTTTTTTTCGTATAATATCTCCATTTCTTTGGTCAAGATTTTTTTTGACCCCTCTTCCACTTTCAAGTCATTTTTTAACTTTTCAAATCGTTCCCCAAAAAAAATGACGGAATCCGGCTTACCGGTCTTTTGATACAAGACTTGAAGTAAATCTGAAGAATTATACGCCACCCCAGTAAAACCCAAAGAATCTGAAATATAGAATGAACGTCTATAATCATTTATTGCCATTTCAAAATCATTCTTCTCTTCATGCATAGACCCCGTAAAAATCAAGTTAAGTGATAATCCATAGAAATCATTGCTGGATTCATACAGCTTTTTTGCTTGATGATAATTTAAAAGCGCTTGGTCATAGTTTTTTAAACTTTGGTGCATTCTACCCAAATTATTATACAATTTCTTCAGATTGCTATTTTTGGGATCGGTAGCTTCCAAAAAATCCACCCCTTGATTAAGTACTGAATCGGCCTTTTCCAGCTGATCTAATTTAATATACACACTTCCTATGTTATTATAGAGTGATCCCATGCTCATTACATAGAATTCCTGCTTAGGATCTAATAAACTAATTGCATCAAAAAAATAGGGTAAGGCATCTGTATTTTCGCCAATGACATGCTTGATAGTACCCAAACCAATCAGGACATCAATATTGTTTTTGGTTATTAACTCCTGTTCTTGCAGCAAGTCAAGGGCCTGCAAATAATAGGAAGAAGAAGCATCTATCAAGCCTGAATAAAAGTATAATCGCCCTAGTTGAATAAAGACCTTAGTTTTCCAAATATCATCATCCCAAACATTCGTCCGATCCTGAATCTGACTCACAAGATTCAAAGAAGCCATAATATCCCTTGTCTCCAATAACCTAGCCGAATCATATAAGGATTGCGTGAAAGCCTCCTCTTCTGCCGGAAGTGAAGAAACTGCGAGAGGCATAGGATCCTGACACGAAAACAGAATAAAAAAAGAAATTACTAAATAAATTAAGGATTTTAACATAAAAAATTCATTATTCTATAGTAAACAAGGGACACATCAATACTATTGATTATTTAGGTTCTTAACATGTGACAGATTACGGGTGTCCGATTCAAACCATTCAGCGCTTTTCTTAACATTTGCATTTCAACATAAAAGTTATAGTCTTTTTAGATTTTATCGGTGCAAATTAAATAAATAATAAATATCGGACTGACAGATTATTTACATTATTTGTCATTTTATATATATGTTATGTTTTGGAACCTGATGGCAAACCTTATCACGGAGGGAAAGTAAAATACTTTATTTTTTAGTTTTCAAATACATTGCCAATAATTATTGTTCCCTGATTTGGCAGTAGTACTATTATGGTTCTTCCCTTAGGTTAGCGGTTACTTTCAACAGGTAATAGGCCGGCGGGAGATTGAAAAAATCAACGTTTACTTTTTGGCCTCCCGAATAGCTGTTTGAAAACACAATTCTTCCCAAAGCATCAAACACCGTAACGTCT
>JBILPR010000352.1:0-4433 GCA_044373795.1 Algoriphagus sp.
GCTGGGGATAATTCTTCTTTCCCTTGTTTTCGGGTTGACGCTGGGAAGTACCGGATCGGAGGGAAGGGCGTTTGTCGACGATTTATTGCAGGCCGAACCAGATGCCATCGGCTCAGCATTTTTGGGAGGAGTGATTTTCAATCTGGCCAATCTCCTGATCGTTGCGGCCATTGATATTGCAGGGATGGCAGTTGCTTTTCCGGTCGGAATCGGAATTGCGCTGGTGTTGGGTGTGGTCGTAAATTATATGGCAGTTCCCGTCGGCGATCCGATTATCCTCTTTTTGGGAGTTGGGTTGGTCGTGGTAGCGATCATTCTCGATGCGCTTGCCTATCGCAAACTTTCCAGAGGTAAAGCCCAAACTCCTTCAAAAGGCATTCTGCTTTCCGTTACCGGAGGCATTTTGATGGGCTTTTTCTATCGATTTGTTGCCGCTTCCATTTCCGGAGATTTCTCCCAGCCTGAGCCTGGTTTGATGACTCCTTATTCCGCGGTTTTCATTTTCTCTCTGGGAATTTTCACTTCCAATTTCCTCTGGAATACCTTTTTCATGCTCAGGCCCTTTCAGGGAAAACCAGTCAGCTATTCTGATTATTTCAAAATGGGTTCACCCAAACTCCATCTCATCGGCTTGCTTGGCGGGGCGATCTGGTGTCTTGGGATGTTGCTCAGTGTGATTGCCGGAGAGAAAGCCGGGTTTGCGATTTCTTACGGTTTGGGACAAGGCGCTACGATGGTGGCTGCGGCTTGGGGCGTTTTCATCTGGAAGGAATTCAAAGAGGCGCCGAAGGGAACAAATACTTTGGTTCTTTGGATGTTTGTGGCGTTTATCGTTGGACTTACGTTGGTGATTGTGTCGCGATTTGCCTGAGAATACCTTATTTCTTTCTTCAGAAAAAGTAACAACTCAACTTGGAATTTTAATTTGGGTGAAGAATCCTCCGGTAATCCTGAATCAGAGATTCGAAGAATTGCCTGAAATGAAAAAAGCCCCCTTTCGGAGGCTTTTCACTTTTGGTTGATTGTCAGGATTAATAATCCAGCTTGTAAGCTGCAACTTTATTTTTGAAGAAAGTAGGGACCAAAACGATTTTTTCGGAAGGAATATATCCGATGTCTGCAGTGTTTGATTCAGCAGCTTTGGTGTCAAGCATCAGGGTCTGAGTTGAGTCGTTGGCAAACCAAATCTCTCCCTGCCATCTTGAAGCGATGAAATTGCCATCACCCAAAATCACCAAACCGTCGCCGCCGGTTATGTTGGCATTTACGATGGTGGTGGTTCCGTCTGCATTCCATTTTTTCAAACCTGACGCATCCAGTCCGTAGATGGTTCCGTCTGCGGCAATTGCGATCCCGTTGATGGTCTCATTGCCTTCGGAAATTGTGGTCACCACACCAGCATCAAACAGGTGAACTTTACCTGTATTCATGTCTGTGAAATAGACTTTGCCGGCATGGGTAGCAAGGTCATTCAGGAACTGAGCCCCTTCTACTTTATGCTTTTTGACCACTTTGGCAGTAGCAATATCAATCTCGACCAATTGATCCACGTCCGTCACGTAAAGTTTTCCGTTTGCGATTCCCATTCCTTTCGGGCTATTCAGACCTTTCACCCAGGAAGGATTTACGATTTTACCGGCTTTGTCAATAATTGCAATGGATCCTTTGCCGTCTTTTGCCTGCGGATCCTGTCCACCGATGTTTGAGACATAGATAGTTCCTGTGCTTTCGTCAAAAAGTACAGATTCGTTGGTCGGCAAAGAATCTGCAGTTTCCCAAAGCATGGTCAGAGTTGGAGTTTTTACTTCTTCCACCATAGCCATTTCTTCAGTTACCTCTTCAGTTTTTGGAGGTCCGCACTGTGCAAAAAGCATTGTTGCAGACAGTCCCATTAAGCCAAGTTTCAGTGTGTTTTGCATAGTTTTCAATTTTTGGTTAGTGTCCAGTTTTGTTGGTTAAATTCTTCAGGAGCCGTCTCCTTCAATCTGTTTTCGATTTCGTCCAGATACATCGTATTGTATCGGAGGCGAGTGATGTAGTTTGGTAAGGTTGGGTCTCCGTTCCAGCAGTGCTCAGCCCGATCGCCGTACTCGACTTCCCCATTGTAATACGGGTTCTGAGTTTGCTCCAGAAAATCTTCAGTCAGGTAAACAGCATTATTGAGGTAATAGTTGTCCATGTCACCGCAGTAAATTCTTACTTTTCCTTCCAGTTTCGGCCCCAAAGTCTCCCAATCACGCTCCATGATATAGCGCAGGTCGAAATTCTCCTTCCAGTATTCAGCAACCTCTTTGTCAATTTCCCCACTGTATTTATTCCAGATAGGTTTTGGATATCCGTCTTCCCCAACCGGTGAGTAAACTGCCTGCCAGATATCGAATTGGTCACCCGATCGGGTTTTGGTTCCACCGATAGCAAGCTCGCGATGATTCATATCCTGAACCATTGCATCCACATGCCCCAGGTAATTGCGATGACCCGGACGCAGAGTCTTTCGGAACTCGCCTTCCTTGTAGTAAGCGTTTTTGTCTTCGTAGATATTCACGGTCGTGAATGCCCGGAAATCAATCGGATCAGGACAAGCAGCAAAGCAACCGTTATACTCATCAGGGTAGAAAACCTGCGCTGCTAAAGCTTCCCATCCGCCAGTCGATCCGCCATAAAGGAATCTTGCCCAGCCTTCCCCGATTCCGCGAAATTGTTTCTCTATTTCCGGAATCAATTCGTACTGAATCGCATCTCCGTAGGGACCAAGGTTTTCGCTATTGACGGCGTAGCTGTCGTCGTAGAATGGATTGGCATGCTGAATCTCGATGATGATGAAGCGCTTGAAATCATCAGAAGTCCATTTTTGATAGAATTCATACGCTTCCTGCTGCTGCATTTTTTCATAACCATAGATTCCGAATCTGGCGCTATAATCATCCTCGCTGAGTTCGGCATCCGGGGGAATCATTCTGAAATTCCCAAAATCTGAAGGGAAGTGGCCGTGATAAATCATCAAAGGATAATATTGAGTTGGGTTTTCTTCGAAGCCTTCCGGCAAAAGCACATGGGCACCCAGGTACATATCTCTTCCCCAAAACTTCGAAAGTTTCTCCGATTTGAGTTTGATATGCTTCACGTATTTGGTGTCTTCCGGAGCCTTTATTTCCGGGATAATCTGATCGATTGTCAGATTCAGTTTTTGGCCTTTTTTCCAGGAAACCGGCTGAGGCATGGAGTAAATATTTTTGGGAGCGCGTGCCCATTGACGGCCTTCGCCCTGATCCATCGGCAGCTTGACGGTATGACCGTCAGCGCGGGTAAACGTGTCATGCTTTTGGATGAAAGCCTGCACATAATAATCTCCATCTGCCAGATTTTCCAGTTTTTCGATTGGATAGCCAAAGCTTTCAGGATCCAATACCAGTGATTTCCCGGCTTCGAAATTTTCAAAATCCATTCCGAAAACCTGATTCGTTCCTACATTATCGCTGATACCAAATCTTGGTTCTGCAGTGCTGTCGGTCGAAAAAATCAGCAGGAGACGACCGTCTTTGAGTTCGGACTCCAGCTCAGGAGCAATATCAACTTTTACATTTCCGCCAGGTGAACAAGACCAAATGAGAGTAACGGCAAATAGGGGAATCAAAAAACGTTTCATAAGTTGTCGGTTGGGTACTTAAATTTACGCATTCTCAATCGAATCTTCGGAAACCAGGTTGAAAATTGCTCCCAAAGATGAAGTTATTTTGTTTGGGTAGCCGTTTATGGATTATTTAAAACCTTCCCGTCAAAAGCCATTAATTTACTTTCTCAAAAAAACGCCACTATCATGAATAAGACTTTACTTTCCTTGCTTCTTGGCGCAGCAGCATTTGCCTGCCAACCCAAAGAAGAAGCAATCGATTACACTAAAATGACCGATGAGGAGCGCTTGAAAGCTGCTACCGAAATCGCCCAAAGTACGATCATGGTCGATGGTCATGTGGATTTGCCTTACCGCATGAAAGTGGGTGGATTTACCTTACAGCGGGAGGTTTTGGACGTGTCAGTTCGCACTCCCGATGGCAACTTTGACTTTCCAAGGGCAAAAGAAGGCGGACTCGATGCGCCGTTTATGTCGATCTATATTCCTGCTGTCAATCAGCAAATCCCCGGAGCTTCCAAGGCTTTGGCGGATTCTCTGATTCGGATGACTGAAAGATTGGCTACTACTTTCCCGGATAAGTTTGCGATGGCATACAGCCCGGCGGATGTGGAAGCCAACTTTGCCAAAGGCATCATCTCCCTCCCGATGGGAATGGAAAATGGCGCCGGTATCGAAGATGATCTTGCGAATGTGGCCTACTTCCACGAGAGAGGAATTCGCTACATCACACTTACGCATGGCACAGACAATCTGATCGGCGATGCGAGTTACGACACCACCGGCACGCATCAGGGACTAA
>JBILPR010000353.1:0-4431 GCA_044373795.1 Algoriphagus sp.
CCATTGGATTTTCAATTGTTAAAATTGACTAGTGGCAACATTCCGTATAATCATAAATTAAAAATATGATTATACGGAATCATGCCAATAGCCAAAGAATATAAAGGATTTTTTGGAAGATACATTTGTTTTTAGTCCAGTTATCGGATAGTTGGACAAAGTTTTAGTCCATTTGTTCCGGCTTTTGTTTTTTTTCAAAAATATTTGCATTGAATAGAAGCGAGTCTAAAAGTCTGTTATAGTCAGCCCATAAAAGAAATCAATAAACAGAAATGAGCACAGAAATTTGGTTAACAATTAGTTTGGCTCAATTAAAATTAAATGATTTAGTTTGACAAGAATAAAAACAGTACTTGTAGTGCTTTTTACTTTGATACTTGGATCACTTAAAGCCCAAAATCCGGTTAATTCTATTGTAGTATCTGCAGAGGTCGTTGAAAATCTCCAGTTGATTACTGTACGGGATCTGGATCTGATGGGCCCTTCAGTGCAGGGAAGTTTGATAATCGTGAATCCCATTACCAGCACTTATGCAGGGCTATTTAAGATCAAGGGAAGTCCAAACAGAACAATCCGAGTCAACTACACCCCTAGAGAATCAATCATAGAACAAAATGACGGTATCGGTCTGGTGCAGGCGTTATACTCGATGAGTGTTGCAGAGGAGGATATTCAGTCCGCTGGTTTCTTGCTGACACAAGGCACTGCTGATGTCACAATTGGGCCGATGGGTGAGGTTTTTATTTGGTTGGGCGCTGAGTTTGATATTTCCCAAGCAACACAAGGAAATTATCTTTCACAATTTGTTCTGGAATTTGAGTACATATGATGGCACGGATTGCAATCCTTTTTATCTCCCTTTCATTCATCCTTTTTGGATTTCCGAGGGATTCCTTTGGGCAGCGGACAACTATTTCAACCTGGTCAGGAAGCGCTGATATTACGATCAGATCTTTAGGAATGGGAAGCAGTAGTTTGAATTTTAATCAGCATTCAAATAGGATTACCGCTAATTCAGGCCCTGTTAATATTCGTAAAGAAGACGACAACGCCGCTATTTTTGAAATAGAGGCTCCCAGCGAATTTGAAATTGTGATAAATATGGATTACACCCCTTACTTGGCAAAAGAGGGCGATTCTTCCAAGGAACAGTCTATTCCAATTGTATTCCATATGGCATATAACAACCTAAATGCCGCTAATGAAATCGTTGCTAAAAATGAAAGTATCGATTTGATCCGAGGAATTACAAGTATCACGATTCCGGTTAACAACAAGTTCGATGCTAACCAATTGCCCTCTAGTTGGGAATATGGGGTGAATTCAGAAAGACCCAAATCGGTGGTCTATCTATTTATTTTTGGGACTTTAGGTCCGATAGGATCGGTCTCTGCAGGCGATTATAGTTCTCGAATTTCAATCAATGTAAATGTGGCAGGTGAGACGAATTGAGCATATTTTTTCTTTAATAGTGTTTACCTTTTTCATTTCGCATTGGGTAATGGCTCAAAGCCAAACGCTACGAATCAACATCGAATTACCCGCCGGAGTGGGCTTAAGCTCGGGATCAAGTTCAAAGCCAGGCTCTAACACAAGTGTAACCAATGAAGGTGGACCTCAACTATATGGGGAGACAGTAAAAAACTTCTCCTTGATTGCAGAAGACGGTTCCTTTGTTAATTTGACATGGATTAAGATGCAGACGTACGAGAACAGTCAATTTTTGCTCGATTTTAAGAATCAGGATGAAACTGGTAAACAGACCCTGTTCTATTTTTTAAATGATAATACGAACAATCTTCAGAGCGCTCAATCCCTGAAAGAATTTCCAGCTCTTTTGAATTTTAACCAAAATGGCCTGTTGATCAGGAGTCTCGTGCCCAGAAGGATTACTCTCAGTTCATGGCTTGGATTTTACGAAGGAAATCAGCTGGAAACTTTGATTTTAGAATATTTTTAAATCAGGATTTATTTAAAAATTCAAGCCCTTTTGATCACTTCAGCATGGTGGATTCCAACTGTAAACCGAACTCTCGCCATCAAGTAAATTGTTGAGTTGTTCTAAAAAAGGTTTATCTGATTATCTCTGTAACTTCTTAATCCCTTGTAAAAAGTAATTTCATTTACATTTTGAATCATTTATCTAAATCAATTTTTTTAATATCAAAATATGACAGGTAGATTTTACTCTTTTGCGCCTTCCTACTTACAATTAATGGATCGGTGTCCCGACCTGAATCACGGTAATGGTTGCTAAGGTGTGCGAGCGTGTAGGCGGTATGCAACTTAGATTTCTTATGGCATCGAGACGGCTGAGAATGAACAGGAACTTTTCACAAAATGGCCAAAACGGCTGAATGTTGGGATTGGTCATTAGCTGTAATTAAAGTATTTAAATACTTCTCTTAAAAAATGAACCCGAGCAACTGAAGTTTTTAATAAGTAATTATCGCTCATTTTACTGAGACTCAGGATTGAAAATCTAACATCCCATTTGAGTACTCCTGCCTTAATAACCCAATATATTCTAAGAGTCATACCCCCGAATGGAATACAACTTATACATTTTTACGTTTGGTTCATTTTTGTTTTTGAGCTTTTCTCTTCACATGTTCCTTACGAATAATGGCAATACTTATTTGAATAAATTATTGGCTGCCATGATGCTCATGCGTGGGCTTATGCTGTTGTATTTTGGCGCTGTCAATACTGGTCAGACCTTCTTTGTTTCTCTTTTATTTAAACCCTTAGAGCCCATTATTTTTGGGTTTGGAGCTTTCTTGTATCTGTATGTAAGAGGGTTTATCAAGGATGAAAATAGGATGCGGAAAAGGGATTTACTTCATTTTATTCCGATTTTATTTGCTTTTATTGATACCCTTCCTTGGTATTTTTTGGACGCTGCATCTCAGGCAAACGTAATCGCCGACATTATTGCACAACGAGTATTTTATTTTAAGGAGAATTTTGAATTTTTCCCTTACCATGCGATTTCAATATTTAAAAACGGTCTATTATTAATTTATTTGATTTTAATCTGGCGTATAGTTTGGCAATCTGGGATTATAAAAAACATACGAAATAATTCGATTGTAGCGAACTGGATTTTATTCTTTGTGATCGTAACAACACTGTCAAATTTGAGTTTTCTTATAAATTCTTTTGTGTACATCGGTGGTGGAGCAATAACCAGCAATCTATTCTTCAATAACTATAGATCCTTCATCCAAGCTGGTATGATGTTGGGTTTTTTCGGGTATGTTTTTTATAAACCAAAGGTGTTATACGGCTTTGTCTTTGTCTCAAAAGATTATGTTATCCCCACAAGAATAACAGACTTAGAACCAATCGACACCGAACATGCCGATCAGCATATTGAAAGCCAACATATACCATTTGTAAGGAACACTAGAAAACAAAGTCCGACTATTCACGAAGAAGAATTAGAAAGACTTAAGGCACAAATGATTTCGCTGATTGAAACAGAAAAGCCATTTCTCAATCCTGATTTCTCCTTGGGAGACCTGGCGAATCAAGTGCGATTACCTCCTCATCATTGCTCCTACATCTTGAATGAATATTTTGGCAAGAATTTTAGGGAATGGGTAAACGGATATCGTGTAGATTTTTTTATCATGCAGTATCACAGATTAATTGCTTCCCAAACTATTGCTTCCATCGCATTAGCTTCAGGATTCAAAAATAAAAACACGTTTTATAGTGCTTTTGAAAAAGCGACAGGTCAAACCCCGTCTCAATATTTCGGCAGTTAGGCTTATTTCATTACTTATTTGGAATTTATACTTTTCCCGATCAGCTTCTCACTAATTATTGTAATTCGCTGATTCTAACCTTGCATTGAAGGTTTATGGAATTTCAAGAACCAGATAGATACAGGAAATCCTCCGTAGTAATTTTTGTTTTTTGTCCAACAATCGGATAGTTGGACAAATTCCCGCCTCATTGTCATCCTATTTTGCCCTGACTGATGGACATTTGTTTCATAGCAAAATCTTTTTTTCGTTGCGCCTAGACAAGACCGGGAGGAGAGAAAGAAAAAGCAGTTTTAAAAATAATAGTTATCAATTCAAACCATGAAAAAAACAGTAAAAATTTTAGCCGCTGCCATACTCGCTGTAGGTTTCGGATCACTTGCAAACGCACAGTCTGCCTCGATTTCTGCCAATGCTACCGTGATCAGTGAGATCGCAGTGACAACCCTGGCAAACCTGAACTTCGGTACCGTAGTGGTAGGTCAGACTAAATCTATCGATGGTTATGGCAATATTGATGTATCCACAGGGCCAATACTTGGCCCTGCAGGGTTTGGTATGTTTCGAATAGTGGCCCTGAAAGGCTCAAATGTGGGGCTAACGTTTGTGTTGCCAACCAACTTGAGTACTACAGGAGGAGCATTACTCCCTATTACTT
>JBILPR010000386.1:0-3990 GCA_044373795.1 Algoriphagus sp.
ACGGAAGAATTCAAACCCATCGCACCTCTTCATCCGGATAGCCGCTATCTAAAGTCCGGAGAAGCTTTTAATTTCATTTCTCTAACCTTTTCAGTTGCCGAGAATGAATTGACTTTCGCCCATCAGGCAGATACGATGCTTTATGATGTGGATTTGAAGGATCCACAGTTGGCGCAAAAAGCCATGCGGATTCCTTTTGATAAGTTTGTATTGAAAAGTGGTTTTCCTTATGGAAGTGAAGAAGATTACACTTCGGTGGAAGATATCGGTGGAAATATTGCTAATCTTTTAAAAGTGGGTGATTTAGATTTGATCACTTACTATTCCGGGTTAAAAAGGGAAAATTTTCCCTCTCTTGATTTAGGAAGGGAGGCATACCAAAGAGAAATTGCCCAAATGAATCCACAAAAGTGGATCGTAAGGAATTCGAAGGACCAATTCAGCGAACCTAAACTTTTACCTAAAAAACACAGAATTGTGCGAGTGGATATTCAAAACAGGATCTGGGCTATGCAAAATGTCAATGAATTGGAGGAAGAACCTGAAGTAATCACACTTTATCAATTGAAACTTGTCCAAAAATGAAAACCCAACTAATCAATCTCGGGCTAGGCCTTCTTTTTGCTTTTGCCTGTACTTCAAAAGAGGAGGAAATTCTCCAAAAGCCGCTTTCAGAGCAATCCTTTGAATTTGAAATCTATGATTCGCTGGTGGTGGATTACCTGGGGAACCTTTATCTGGCAGATATTTCCCAGGATAGATCTACATTTCTTCTGGTTGACCATCTGACCGATTCCATTCTTGTAACCAGTGACTCGGGAGAAATCCTCCATAAGTTTAATAAGCAAGGCGATGGACCGGGTTTATATCAACAAGCAAGATTAGGTCCGCCGACTTTTCTGAATGAAACTGAGATCATCGTCCCTGCCTTCAGAGGATTTTACCTTTATTCTGTGTCAGGAGAACCTACACGCACTTTCTTACCTGAATTCCAGCCGGGCTTTTCCATGATTAATCAATTCAAAACAAACATGGTCATCCATGAAGGGAAAATATTCTTCCCATGGGAAGGAAGAATCGCCGATGAATTTGGATATGATGGCAAAAAATTTCAAGTGGAAACCAAACGTGTGGAGATTTTGGATTTGAACGACGGGAAGTTTAGCCCCGCCCTACCCTTTGCGAAAGAATCCAAATTCAATACCAGTGAAAAAACCTACCTCAACGTAAACTACTCAACTGGTATTTCAAAAAAAGGCGACACCCTCTATGTCTCGTTCCAAAATGAACCGGTTTTATATGGGTATCACTTTTCGAATTTGGACAGCCCCGTTTCGATTCGCACCATTCCATTTCCGGAATTCATAGAAAAAGAACCTAAAGATGCAGAGACATTCGGTATATATGAGATGAGAGATCTCTATTCGGGATCAGTCAATCAAGTAATTCCGATTAGGGATAATCAATTCTTAGTAAGCTATGCCCGAGGATTGACTAATGAAGAATATGATCAGATCACATCAGAAGCAAATGGAGATAATTCTAAATTTTATCAGGAACTCCTAAAGATAAATATTAACGGCTGGGTATTCTTTGATGGAAAAGAAGTTTCGAGCCTCATCAAAAAACAGAAAGAACTTGGAATGATGGGAAAATACATTTCTGAGACTGAAATCTGGTTTTCACCCGATTACTCTGAAGTGGAAAAGGACTATGTCGTCATCTACAAAACTCGCTTGGTCTCCAGGTAATCACCATTCAAATAGACCTTTTCCCACCCGCCGGCAATGTCTCAGGACTTTGCCTGCGATTGTTTATATTGTTTTCCAGACTTAAAATCCACAAATGAAAAAGAATTCTACCTACCTGATACTTTTGGCTTCGGGCATGCTTTCGCTTTCCAGCATAGAAAGCTTGCAGGCACAGGATATCAAACCCACGAGCGAAAAAGCTCTTCAGGAATCAGTGGAAAAGCACAAGCAGATGCTTTCCTCCACTCCTCTCAAAGATTTCAAAGCCAAGAATGTTGGCCCAACCAACATGTCCGGCCGAATTGTCGACATCGAAGTGGCTCAAAATCAAAACACCTTTTATGTAGCTGCGGCTTCCGGAGGCGTCTGGAAAACCGAGGACAATGGCCAATCTTTTACTCCGATTTTTGATCATCAGAGCGCATTGGGTATTGGCGCGATGGCACTTTCTCCATCCGATAATAATGTCCTGTGGGTTGGCACCGGAGAAAACAACTCCAGCCGCTCCACTTATGCAGGTTCAGGAGTTTACAAGTCCACCGATGCTGGCAAAACCTGGCAAATGATGGGGTTGCCGTATTCTCATCACACCGGTCAGATTCAGATTCACCCAACCAATCCGGACATTGTCTGGGTGGGAGTGATGGGTTCGCTTTATTCCAAAAATAAAGATCGTGGGCTTTACAAAACTACAGACGGTGGGAAATCCTGGAAAAAAGTCCTTTACATCGACGAAAGTACCGGCATAATCGACATCAAAATCAATCCTTCCAATCCTGATGTTCTATTGGCTTCAAGCTGGGAAAGATTCCGTCAGGGGCATGATTTCATCGGAAATGGTGATGGATCTACGATTTGGAGATCAGAGGATGGAGGAAATACCTGGTCAAAAGCTGTAACCGGCTTTCCGCAGGATGAATTCGTAGGCCGAATCGGTTTTGACTTCAGCTTATCCAATCCAAAAGTTGTCTATGCTTTGCTGGATAATCAGGGGAAATCTGATAAACCTGCTGAAGCTCCCCGTCAAAGAGGAGGACAGCAAGAGCAAGAAGAAAACCCTATCAAATTTGAGGATTTCAAAGAAATGAGTTTAGATCAGGCTTTGGCACTGGATGATAAGAAGCTCAATTCATTTTTGAGAAAAAGTCAATTCAGCACAAAATACACCGCTGCTGAAATCAAAAGACAACTAAAAGTGGGGAAGATCACCACCGCCCAGATCGCCAATTACATGGGTGGATCAGTGGATGCAAACGCAGCCATGTTTGGCCAGCCAATCAAAGGAGCTGAAGTCTATCGCTCTGAGGATTCGGGTAAAAGCTGGAAGAAAGTATCTGAGTCTGATATCAGTCGCCTTTACAACACGTACGGTTACTATTTTGGTGAAGTGAGAGTCAGTACTCAGGATGAAAATGAAATATTCGTACTCGGCGTTCCTTTGCTGGTGTCACGTGACGGTGGCAAAAACTTCTCCCGAACAGATTCAATCGGTGATCCTCACTCCGATCATCAGTCCATGTGGATCAATCCAAAGGACAGCAAACACATTCTTCTGGGTAACGATGGCGGACTCTACAGAAGCTATGGCGGTGGATCCAGATGGGATCACATGAATACTCAAATGCCGATCTCTCAATTCTATTCTGTGATGGTCGATCAGGCTACTCCATATAACATCTATGGAGGAATGCAAGACAATGGAGTTTGGTTTGGCAAGTCAACCAACAAACCTGAAGATGCTTGGGATCCTTTGTTCGGTGGTGATGGAATGGTCGTTGCGGTCGATACCCGGAATAATGAAATCGTCTATACTGGTTCACAGTTTGGTTCCTATTTCCGAATCAATAAAGAAAATGGCGAGCGCAAGAGAATCACTCCGGGTCATGACATCGGAAATGCTCCCAACCGCTGGAACTGGAGAACTCCAGCCGAACTCAGCTACCACAATCAGGACATCGTCTACATGGGTTCACAATACGTCTATCAATCACTTGATCAGGGAAATACATGGACTACGATCTCTCCAGACCTGACCAAAAATAAGAAAAGCGGAAATGTACCTTTCGCGACTCTTTCTGTGGTGGAAGAATCTCCTTTGGAATTTGGAACACTTTACGGAGGATCTGATGACGGAAATGTTTGGATCACCAGAAATGGCGGAGCAAACTGGACAAACCTAAACGCAGGGCTTCCCCAGGACAGATGGGTAAGTAGCATCAGCCCATCTAAATTTCAGGAA
>JBILPR010000354.1:0-4429 GCA_044373795.1 Algoriphagus sp.
CTCCAAGCCAACTTTTACTTGAATCCCGGGGAAGATCCCAACCTGGCAAAAGGGCGATCTCAGTTAAACCAATTTTTAGCCTCATTATCCGGTCTTTTTGAAGGAAAACTAACTAACTGAGAAAGTGTCAATTGTGATTTTGTCCAGTAAAAAATTGTGATTTTGTCATGTCATTTTTGTGATTTTGTCCACCTCCTCTAAGACAAAATAGACCACTTTTGGGCGCTTTAAAATCAATCCTGTTTAAAGCGCTGAGTCTTGCCAACCCAATTTCTATGCGTTCAGTTTGAGATGAAAAATTTCTTCACAGTGAGAAAGCCTTTCAAACTTCACCCAAGAAAGAACCCAAAAATCCGGGGCAGGAGTCAGAGAAATCAAGGATAAAAGCCAACCCGATACGAGTAATAAAAAAACAATAGTTATATGAAGAGTTCATTTTCCTCTCCTTTCCTGCTTAAAAAATCACCGTTCTTCCCTCTCATGACCGGGCTTTGGTTGATGATGTTTTTGATTTTCTATGGGACGTTTTCTGCAGGTGCCCAGACCCTGTCTTGTCCGGATTTTGGAAAGCAAAAGATCAGTGTCGAAAATGACGCGATAAATTCCTATTCCTATCCGCAGCTTCAGGTACTCGGAGATGATATTTATGTTTCGGGTGGTCTGGGGTATTACGATGATAATTATACTTTTTTCGGGAAGTATCAAGTAAAAAAAATAAGTAAAACAGGGGAGGTTTCAACTATCCTTTCTGATGTCAAGGTCTCGCCAGAAGCGAGAGGTGGGTTAGATGATTATTGCGACACCTCTATTGGGACCAAAGTCCTGACCAATGGGAATTTTTTAATCTACTGGTATTCGTCATCCGGTGGTTGCGGAATAGTAGATTCGTATTTCAAGATTTTGAGTCCTTCCGGAATTGAACTCAAATCCACTCAAAAAATCAATACAAACAATGGTTCTAATCGGCTTGTCAGATCCGTGGAAGTCGAACAGCTTTCAAACGGAAATGTACTTTTTGTTTATGCGACGGATGGATCAAACTATGGGATGAGGAGATTTCGGGAATCTGGTGAGGCAATTGACAACAATGAGCTTTCAATCACTCAATTGGCTGGACTCTCAGGTAAGTCTCAATACTCCCACCGTATCGTAGCAAACGAAAACGGTCAATTTTTGATTTTTATTGATTACTACAGTAATAAGTACAAGGTGTTGATTTTTAATAATCAGGATACTAGTCCTTTCTTTTCTAAAGATATTCAGGCAGGACCGTCTGGGGTAGACCATGTGGACAAAAGACCATTAGCAAAAGCATTACCTGGTGGAAAGTTTCTTCTGGCTTATCAGGTTCAAAACGGCGGCGGTTCGGAGACAAGGGCTCCGGCTTTCCAAATTCTTCTTGCTGCTGATGGATCAATTGTAAAAGCGGAGCAACGACTTCCTGATTATTGGAGCTGGGGAAGAATAAATGATGCTGTTTTGGTAGAAGATGGATTTCTACTTGATTTTTTCTACAATGATTTTGGTAAATATGGGCCCAGCTTGGGTTTTGTTCCTTATTTGACGAAATATGATTTTGATGGAAAGAAAATTGCGGATCTGAATACAAACTGTGCTCCTCTTACAATAGGGGACTATTCGGAAACTGAATATTTCACTGATATTGATGGAGGATTGGGATACTTTGTCAATGATGCACGTGCTGCAGGGAGTGATGCCTATGATTTTTCGTTAATCCGAAGAAGTTTTGGACCTGCTGTATCGGTAAACTCTGTTGAAACTCTGACTCCAACCTCCGTCAAATTGACCGGAACGATAGGAGACCCCGGTAATTTGAAGCTTGTTGAGAAAGGCTTTCTGTTCACTGAGCGATTGACAGATTCGCTTCCTTCGCTTGACAAAATCCCGGCCTTCAAATTGGTTCACGCTTCCACCGCGAATGGTGTTTTTACGATGGATGCAGGATCATTGGCTGCCAATAAATCTTACGCAGTAAGAGCTTACACCAAAACGAGCGACGGTCAGGTTTTTTACAGCAATTCCTCCTTTTTCACCACTAACCAGGAACCTTCTTTTTCACATCAACTGACTGGAGGAAAACTGGCAGTCCAGCTAACGGAAAATAATGCAGCGGTTTTGGACATCCTAGCTTCCGACCCGGATGCAGGACAGACGCTTACCTTTTCCGTGTTCGGACCGGATGCGGCATTTTTTGAAATTACCCAAGCCAGCAAAAAGTTGAGTTTCAAGACTGCCCCTGATTTTGAGTCTCCCCAAGATCAGGGAGGCGATAATGGCTATCGGCTCAACCTGATTGTGAAGGACGGAGGAGATTGGGAAAAAACTGACTCGATCCAGGTCGAGGTCAAAATCATTGATTTTCCTGAACCACCGTTCTTAAAAGAACTTACGGTCTCTGACATCGGTGCGATCGGTGCCAAATTCAATGCGGTGATCTCCAGCAACGGAGGAGGAGGAGTCATATCCGAGTCCGGATTCGTTTACAGCATCAGCAGTCAGAATCCAACTCCCGAACTCAACGGCACCGGAGTTACACTCCTTAATTCGGGAGTTCCGCTAGGTCCCTATTCTCAGATTGCCCTAGGGCTGTCGGCCAAAACCACCTATGCAGTTCGTGCTTTCGCCAGAAACTCCGCAGGGCTGGTCTACACGGCAGTGCAAACCTTCACGACCGGCGAGGTATCCACTTCCGGTCCGGTGATTTCCTATCCTTCGATCCCAGTATCCAAAATCGGAACTGATATATCCGCAGTGAATCCGCAGTCCTTAGGAAGTGCCATTCCTGCCGGTTCCTACAGAAAAACAGAGACGATGGCGGGCAACGGCAGCTCGGGCAGTGCAAACGGAACAGGAACAACCGCCCGGTTTAACCGTCCCTTTGGGATGGTTGCCGATCAGCAGGGCAATGTGTACATCGCCGAGCAGGAGAACCATACGATCCGAAAAATGACCGCTTCGGGTGAGGTGACCACCGTTGCAGGCACCGCCGGCCAGGCGGGTTACATGGATGGGACCGGGTCAGCTGTCCGCTTCCGAAATCCCCAAGACCTAGCTTTGGATGCTTCCGGCAAAGTCCTCTACATAGCAGACAAGGGCAACCACCGGATCCGAGCCCTGGATCTTAGCTCGGGGAGTGTGACCACACTTGCCGGCACGGGGTCCAACGGATTCCTGGACAATCTCAACGAGGCTGTTCTGGCTTCTTTCAACCAGCCTTCCGCCTTGGCGGTGGATGCTGCAGGTAGCCTGCTTGTGGCGGATCAGGACAACCACCGGATCCGAAAAATCTCCAAAAACAATTCTGCTTCTTCGGGCAAAAACGCCCTCCATCTGGATGGCTCAAATGATTATGTGGAGCTTGGGAGTGAAAGTACGTTTGATTTTAGAAACGCGATGACCGTAGAGGCCTGGTTCAAAGTTTCTTCTTTCAGCAAAAACTGGCAGTCTCTCATCGCCAAAGGAGACAATTCCTGGAGGCTTACCCGGGATTTTTCAGGCAACAAACTTGAGTTTACGGTCAACACCGCCGCCGGAATCAAGGTAGTCACAGCAAATCAGAACGTAAACGACGGAAGATGGCACCATGTGGCAGCGAGTTTTGACGGGACCAGCACCAGAATCTACTTAGACGGATCGCTGGAAAACGTCACTACTTTCAGCACTACCACGATCAATAATTCCGATTACAAGGTTGCGATCGGTCAAAACCTCCAAGAGACAGCCAGGATCTGGCATGGAGCAATTGACCAGGTTCGTATTTGGGACAAAGCAAGGTCCATCGACGAAATCCGACTCGCAATGAAGCAATCGGTAACTGGCAATGAATCAGGTCTGGTTGCGGCCTACGATTTTGATCAGGGTACAGCCGACGGATCAAACTCAACAATAACCACTCTTACCAATAAAACATCCGTCTCAGGGCTGGATGGCAGTCTTAAAGACTTCGGTTTATCGGGAACTTCTTCCAATTGGACCTCGGGCTGGACCACGGGCGGTTGGGGAGTTGAAACTATTGCGGGCAATGGTCAGTGGGGATATGTGGATGGCGGAGCCACCACGGATGCGAAGTTGAACCAGCCCACGGGCATCGCCGTCGGTAAAGACGGGACTGTTTATTTTTCTTCCAAGGAGGATGACCGGGTCAGGAAATTAACGAATGGACTGGTTTCTACGGTTGCCGGGGGAGGTTCTGACGGAAATGACGGCTTGGGTGCTTTGGCACACTTCAATGACCCGTACCATCTGGAGGCAGACAAGGCCGGCAATATCTATGTGGCAGATGCCTTCAATCACCGGATCCGAAAGATTTCTCCATCCGGGGAAGTGAGCACGCTTGTGGGATCCATGGGTTCCGGCTCGGGCAATGAGGACGGAACCGGCACCGGTGCAAGATTCAATGCTCCTGTGG
>JBILPR010000355.1:0-4424 GCA_044373795.1 Algoriphagus sp.
CTTCCGCACCACGTTCAGAGGATAGGCTGGATCTTGTTTCTGCCTTTTGCTATCCTCCTTTTTACAAATAATTACCTGGATTTTAACCTTTCGTGGTTGGAGTTTCCAGTGAGGGAAGGGTCGCTTTTTGAAGATTCTGATGAGAATTTCACCAACGAACTTGCGTTGATCGGAGTTTTTATCTCTTTGTTTCTGATTGCTTTCTCCAGAGAAAAGGAGGAAGACGAATACATTCAAAAGCTCCGTCTCGATTCGTTATTATTGGCCTGCTATGTAAATACCTTCATTTTGATTTTGGGAACTCTGCTTTTTTATGGTTTTGGCTACCTTGAATTCATGGGCTATAACATGTTTACAATTCAGTTGATTTTCATAGGGAGATTCAGATGGGTGCTGTATAAGCAGCATAAAAGTATGCTTGCCTACTGATCCGATTATGAAAAATACGATCAAAGTCGAGCGGGCGAAAAAAGACATGACTCAGCAGGATCTTGCTGAGAAAGTTAGTGTCTCGCGCCAAACCATTAACAGCATTGAAACCGGCAAATATGTTCCTTCCACAGTTCTGGCTCTCAAAATCGCCCGATTATTTGGAGTTGGGCTCGAAGAAATTTTTGAACTGGAGGAGGGGGATTGATTTTTTAATGGTCTAAATGGAATGCTAATTGTACAAATCAATCTTCCAAAACGTTATAAAATCTTATATTTGCCTTTTTAGAATTCTCTTTTGATGCCCAAGTTACTTCGAATCACCACAATACCCCTTTCTCTCAAACTTTTGCTTTCCGGGCAAATGAAATTCATGAGGGAAAATGGCTGGGATGTGGTAATAGTAAGTGCAGACGGCAGAGAAATCCCCCAAGTATTGAAAGCGGAAGATTGCAGACATGAAATTATTCCGTTTACCCGAAAAATAACTCCGATTCAGGATTTAATTTGCCTTTGGCAGCTGTATTCCCTGATTAAGCGAGAGAAACCTGATATTGTCCATACGCATACGCCGAAGGCTGGGTTGCTGGGGATGATTGCCGCCAAACTTGCAGGAGTTAAAGTTCGGATTCATACGCTCGCCGGTATCCCATTTATGGCTGCTGAAGGTGGAATGAAAAGTATTCTTGAACTTTTCGAAAAACTTACATACGATTATGCCACAGAGGTTTGGCCCAATTCTCAGGGTTTAAAGACTTTCGTGATTGAGAACCAACTTTGTCCTGCTGAAAAGCTACACATCATCCGAAAAGGCTCCTCCAATGGAATTGACTTTTCTAAATTCAATCGAGATGCACTCAAGGAAAACCACCTTGTAGCTGCCACAATGCGTATTTTACCAGGGGAGGATGATTTCATTATACTTTCTGTGGGCAGACTGGTGCGAGACAAAGGAATTGAAGAGTTGGTCCAGGCTTTCCTGAGTTCAAAAATAGCCGGCATGTCTAAGTTGGTTTTGTTGGGAAGTTTTGAGCAGGAGCTGAATCCGCTTTCAATGGAAACTATTCAGAAAATACGGGATAATCCCAGGATAGTGCAGATCGATTGGACAGATCATGTGGCTCATTACATGGCGCTTTCAGATGTATTGGTTCATCCTTCTCACCGGGAAGGTTTCCCCAATGTGCTTCTGGAATCAGGAGCGATGCAATTGCCTGTGATTTGCTCCGACATTATTGGTAATTCCGACATCATCACCCAGCAGAAAACAGGCTTGATTTTTCCTGTCAAAGATGCTGCTGTCCTGAAGGAAGCTCTAGAATTTGCCTTCGTGAAGCGGGATAAAATGGCCCAATTAGCGGCAAATCTTTATCGTGAGGTTTTGGAAAACTATTCGAGAAAAGACATCCATCAGGAAATTTTAGAAACTTATCAGCAAAAATTGCGAGCAGTTGCTCACACAGAATAACTATATTTGGAAGCGATTTAAACCTGTCTTACCATTCTCTATGCGATATTTGGTTACCGGAACTGCCGGATTTATTGGATTTCATCTTGCCAAAAAGTTACTGGAAAGAGGTGAGGAAGTAGTAGGGCTTGACATTATCAACGATTACTACGACATCAATCTTAAATATGCACGTCTGGAGCATATGGGAATTTCCAAAGTCGAAATTGAAAAAAATAAGTTAGTTCATTCTTCTACTTACCCGGCTTACCGCTTCGTTCAAATGGAATTGTCTGAAAAGGAACCGGTGATGGCTCTTTTTGCAGAAGAAAAATTTGATGTTGTCATTCACCTTGCTGCTCAGGCGGGAGTTAGATATTCCTTGTCCAATCCTGAAGTTTACATCCAAAGTAACATCATGGCTTTCCTCAATATTCTGGAAGGCTGCCGTTATCATCCGGTGAAGCATTTGGTCTATGCAAGTTCCAGCTCTGTTTATGGAGCAAATGAAAAACTGCCTTTCTCCACTTCAGATACTGTTGATCATCCGATCAGCTTGTACGCGGCCTCCAAAAAGTCTAATGAATTGATGGCTCATACATACAGTCATCTTTTTGGAATTCCAACAACCGGACTTAGATTCTTCACAGTTTACGGACCTTGGGGAAGACCTGATATGGCCTTGTTCTTATTTACAGAGGCGATTTTGAAAGGAGAACCTATTCAGGTTTTCAATTATGGTAACATGAAGCGTGACTTTACTTATGTAGATGATATCGTGGCCGGTGTGATGAAAGTAGCGGACAGACCATCGAAACCAAATCCTGATTTTGACCCTCAAAACCCTGACCCTGGAAGTTCCAAGGTGCCATATAAGATCTATAATATTGGAAATTCATCTCCCGTTATTTTGATGGATTACATCAAAGCGGTTGAGAAAGGATTGGGCAAAGAAGCTAAAATGGATTTACTTCCACTCCAGCCGGGTGATGTGCCAGCATCGCATGCAGATGTCACTGACCTGGTTCGCGATACCGGATACAAACCGGAAACCCCGATTGAAGAAGGTGTAAAAGCGTTCACGGATTGGTATCTGGATTATTATAAGAAAAACAACTAAAATCATTATGAATAAATCTATCCTGATCACAGGAGGTGCCGGATTTATCGGATGCCATGTGGTTCAACTTTTTGTTGAGAAATATCCTGAATACAAGATTGTAAATCTGGATGCCCTGACTTACGCGGGAAATCTGGAAAACCTGAAGTCTGTCGAAGGCGCAAAAAATTACATTTTTGAAAAGGTAAATATCCTGGATCCAGAGGCTTTGGATGAAGTTTTTGCGAAGCATCAGATCACGGACGTCATTCATTTGGCTGCAGAATCTCATGTAGACAGATCGATTTCTGATCCTTTGGCTTTTGTGATGACAAATGTAATAGGGACAGTAAATCTCCTGAATTCAGCTAAAAAACACTGGGCTGGCGAATTGAGCAATCACTTGTTCTACCATGTTTCGACAGACGAAGTTTACGGTTCTCTTCATGATGGAGGGTTCTTTTTGGAGACCACTCCATACGATCCTCAGTCTCCGTATTCCGCTTCAAAAGCCTCTTCAGATCATTTTGTAAGAGCCTATGCCAATACGTATAAAATGAAAACGGTGATTTCGAATTGCTCCAATAACTACGGACCAAATCAATTTCCGGAAAAACTGATTCCTCTCTGCATTCACAATATCAAGAATAACAAACCTCTTCCTGTCTATGGAAAAGGCGAAAACGTGCGGGATTGGCTCTATGTCCTGGATCACGCCAGAGCAATTGACGTGGTTTTTCACAAGGGAAAAACAGGAGAGACTTACAACATCGGAGGTTTCAACGAATGGAAAAACATTGACATCGTGAAGCTTCTTTGTGCCAAAATGGACGAGAAACTCGGTCGGGAAGCAGGAACTTCAGAGCAGCTGATCGCTTATGTGACGGATCGTGCAGGACATGATCTTCGATACGCAATCGATGCTACCAAAATCCAGGAGGAGTTGGGATGGGAGCCAAGTTTGCAGTTTGACGAGGGAATTTCACTCACAATCGACTGGTACTTGGCTAATCAGGATTGGCTGGAGCATGTGACTTCGGGCGCATACCAAGCCTACTATTCAGAGCATTATGCTGACAGATAAACTCAATCCGGCTTAATCAGCCGGATTTTTTTTTGATTCTTGGGTTTATATTTTTTTTGAGACCAAAAATGAAGGTGAGACGAGCCAATTTATTCATAAATGGCTAAGAGATTTAGGACGAATTCTTCCTGTCAAGCAAAAATAAAATCATTCCAACAGCGAGAATTCCTAATCCGGCTAAGCTTTCCATTGGCCTGTCCCAGAAAAGGTAAATCATCACTCCGGAGCTGAAAAAGATGTAAATCCATTGAATCCAGGGTTTCCATGGGCTTTTGAATCCACCGGCTTTCTTGATTCTCAAAGAAGAATAGACGGTGATAGTTCCCATCAGCTGGAGTACAAATCCTGCATATAGCATCACCTGC
>JBILPR010000075.1:0-14870 GCA_044373795.1 Algoriphagus sp.
ATTTACCTTGGTTTTTTTCCTGTCCAGGTATTTGCCGTGTACCGATAAGACCACACTGTCACCTTCAAAAATCTCCTGGGAAGTGCCCGGTCCTACCATCTCGCCCCGATCCGCATTCAGCCAGGCTACATCCTTTCCTCCCCTTGTCACATTATGCTTGGGTTCGTTCCTTCGGGTCGGTTTGATTTGGGTAAACTGGCTTTCTTCCTCCTCCGCGTTAGCCTGCTCCATGGTGGCAATACGGGCATTTGGGGTTGGATTTCGCAGCACCTGCCTTACGTTACCCAAGTGGTCTTTCATGAAGTATTCGTAAAACAGTCCGCCTGGCTCAGACGCTACCCTGCCTTCTTCGTGAATCAGGTAGTCTAAAGTACCATTCTGGTACACAAACTCTCCGATGTAATCCTGGGTGGTGGTCAGTGCTCCACTCGTATTGTATACTTTCTGATTCAGCTTCATCCCTTCTGCATCGTAGGCAAACCGGATCTTGGCCCCGGTATTGAATAAAACTTCCACAGGAAGATTCAGATGATTGTAAACGATGCTGTTAATTTGCTTGTCTAAATTGGTTTTCAAGTTGCCGTTACCATCGTAGGTGTATGCTGTGGAGCTTCTTTTCTTGAAGTCTTTGGCAGTGTAGGTTGGGATTGAATATCCATCGGTTACCTGGGTCAACTTATTGCTATTTGTCTGGTAGGTATATTTCAACTCATCAACAATTCCATAGGTACTGGAGGTCCTCTGATTATTTCTAATTAAGGTGTCAATGTTTCCATTGGTATCATACCTAATTTTTGACATGGAAAACCAATTTGTCTCGCCCGTTGCCGAGTAGTTGGCCGCAGTGAGTCGATTCACCTTGTCATAGGTATAGTTGTAGCTTCTTACCTTGGGGGTCTCGGTGGTCACCGACTTTCCGCTCCAGTCAACCCTGGAGATATTACCATTCCAATTGTTTACCGTGCCTCCTGTTTCGTAATAGTTGGTCTGTTTGTATCCCTCCGTCAAGCCACTGCCCAAAGTTTTCAGCCAACCCCGAATATTGTAAGTATAGGTCTGATTCCCGCTTGGAAGTTGGGGGAAGGCCTTGGTGGTAAGCTGGCCCATGTCATTGTACGCGTTTTGGACAATTGTTTTGGCAGAATGGCTTCCAATTTTGTGACTAACTGTAGCCAGCAATCCTGCCACGTTGTAGGTAAAAGTTCTCAATACTTCTTGACCCGGTGAACTGCTGTTGGATGTAAGAGTTTGGGTTGGTTGATTCTCAAAATTATAAGCTGTCGATGACCTTATTGCACCGCCCAATTGTTGCTGGGTGAACGTTTGGATCACCCTGCCTTTGTCGTCGTAGTAGATTTCAGTCGTGTAAAACTCCCCTGTTTCAAGGTTTTTTACTTTTTTTCCAGTTTGAAGGCCATGAATATGTGCACTGGCAAGAGAAATAAATCCTGAATATGGAGAACTTGGTGCAACGTAAGCAAATCCTGTCAGGTGCTGGTAAGAGTCATAATAATTAACAGTGAGGATTTCACCCTCATCTGTGGGCCAAGCACCGGCAGCCCCTGAGGTGGCCGAACCTATTTTAGCCGTGAAAGTCTGGTTGCCCGTCGCCTTCATACTGAAACCCGGTTGAAGGGTAATAGTGCTGGTGGCCATGTATTCTTTGTACCCATCATACTTGGCAGAGGTAATCGTGGTCCCGGTCTTAACATTGGCTGTATTACTATTGACCGCTGCATTGTTGGTACCTGAATTCAAATTGGTCTGTAATGTGGCAAAAGCAGTTGTCGTAGTCGTCAGTCCTGTCAGGATTACCCGGCCCAATCCATCGTACTTGGTATAAAGCCACTTATTGGCTGCTCTCAGATTGGCGTCCTGGAAACCCACCAAGCGATCCTGACTGTCATATAGCAGGTACTCGACCCCTTTACCGGGAATCCTTTTTTCACTCATCCGGTTTTTGCCATCAAAAGTGTATCTGAAATAAAGTTCATCAGAAAAGAGCTCATTGGTACTGGTCGCACTTGCCCAGTTGGCGGTAACTAGAGCCTCTATAGCCTTTGGCGGAATTACCACACGAAGCTGGCCGAGGTCATCATATACATAATAAGTACACAACCATCCAGTATGGCCAGCGCCATCCGCTGCTGCTGTATTCTGTACTTTCTTCATCACCACTCTCCCAAACTTATCTGAATAAGTTATAGAACGCTTGTTGTCCTCGTCATCAGTTATCTCCAGCCAAAGGCTATTTGTACCATAAGCTGTTGAGCTGACTGGCATTCCAGAAGCGTTTACTGTAAAAAATCTCACAGCATCGCCGGTTGTATTGGTCCTTCTGAAAATTTTAATTTCTTTTCCTGTACCCATTCTCCATGCATTTCCAGGAGATGCCTGTTTGCTTAACCTATTTAAGGGAGATGGTTCAATTTCCATTTCAGAATACCCATATGAATCTCCATATATTGGACTGATCCTGTTGAAATGATCTGTAACTGCAGTACTTCTAAAGCTGCCATCCTGTGTTCCGGAAGCTTCATAATATGGCAAATTTTCCCTTACACGTCTACCGAATTCATCATAAACAATTGGCGTAATTAAGTCCTTACCATTGATTGTAGATTGTCTATCGACAATCTGCTTTGGCAACCCCAAACCATCTAAATATGTTACGTTTTTGTAAGATTGGCTGGGAGTTCCACTAGTCACAATCGAAATCGAGGTAGTAGCTTCCCTGGATTTGAAAAATTTAATAAAATTCTCAGTTGTTTGAGAAATCGCATTTGGAGCAAATGTCAAAAAACAGGTAACAAATATCACGCACATTGATCGCTTCATAACCACTAATCAATTATCTGTTGAATAATTATATTGGAAAGTTTCTAGGATGTTTCCATCCTCATCCTTAATAGTACTTAAGCGCCTTGATCCATCATATACATAGTAAATTGTATAATTTTTTGAGTCGGTCTGAGAAGTCATACCTATAAAAGGATCATAAGTGAATGTAGTCATCAGGGAATTTTTGGGATACAGCCTGAGCTCGTCAATGATAATATTTGAACCTGATATAGTAATGGAACTTGTGGTTATACCCGTCTGCACCAAAGACCAGGTAGTCCCGATTGACTGTATTTGTCCTCCTACATTGACTGATGATGAGCCTGAAATGGTCCTCGCCCAAAAAGTAACAATTAAGGGATTGGCTACTGAGCCGCCTGTACTTGCTTTAGAAACAGACCCAGAACTTAAATTATATGCTTTCTTTCCAGTTCGAAAATATGAAGTTGTTGGAGTGCCTGAAAAGGTCCAACTTCCCTTATTGCTTGTTTCAAAACTTGTATAGGCCACAGCATCAGCAGAAGTATCAAAATTCTTAATAATTGCTACTGGTTTTGAATCAAAATAGTCATATTGAATTCTAGTTTTATTTCCTTTTTCATTATATAACGTAGGGTAACTATTCGTATTTACAGTCAAAATCTCGTTTACCTTTGTAAAAAGAAGATCAGTTGTCGGGTTAGAAAGGTTCAAGGTGAATGTTGATGTAGGACTACTAATACTTAGGTCATAAGCAATAAGATTTAAAATATCTCCATTAACTGAGGACAAGGGAAAATATACACCTCCAGTTGTATATGCTGTGGATCCAATATTCTTCTTATCAAGAAATAAAATTGGATTTTTATAAAATTGGTAAACACCTTGTCCACCTATTTGGTCAGTATAGTAAAAAAATCTACTATCTGAATCTGAGGGAGAATTTGGACTTTTAAATACTTCCTTTGTAGTCCTACTATTTGTTGAGTCTATTGAAAAATCTTTAACTGTTTCAAAGATTCCTCCTGTTGAAAATGTTTTTGTTATTTCTTTTGTTTTTGAAAATAGAGCAGATACATATCCATATTTATACATATTGTAGATTGCAGGTATAAATTGGTGATTTTGACCAGGTAGAACTTCTGCCCTTTCCCTGCTTAATTTCATCCCAAAGGAATAAAATGAGCTGGGACCGGCGAAAGATTGATAAGTTGAGTTATTTGTAATAAAGGTCTTGTACAAATATTGCTTTTCCTCTACTTTTTCCAAACTTCCTCCAGAACCTTTAAAAGTTTCCACTTTGGTTGGAATCCCATAGGTCCAATCATAATTCATGTCTGCTATACTAACTGAGGGACTGGGTATCAAATCTCCTATTGTGGAAAAATGATAAACAATTTTACCTTGGGATCCATCATTTACTACTTCTTCTACCCTAGTATAGGTCACATTATAAGTTCTTCCAAAATAAGATGACAATTGATCATCACTACTAACTACAAAAAAGTTACACTCAAGTCGATATGGGCCAGTTTGAATATCATGTTGCAATTGGGACTGTTGATCTATAAAATTAATTTTACTTTGAAGGTTGTCTATTAACCCTGAAGAGTTTATGGATCCATCTAAAGTATATTTGTAGTCAGTGTATTTTGCAAGAATACCATTTCCTCTATAGGAATTTATTCTTTTTATTCTTACTCCTGGACCCACACTGTTTTGATTTCCAAAGTAAACAGTGTTCTGTTCATATTCGAAAGTGGAATACCCTTTGGTAGGATATTTAATCATATTCAATAAACCAGCTGATACACGAGAAGATTGTGGTTCTCTGTTGGCACCATTAACGTTGTGGGTAGCATCGTAAGGAGTAGAAGTACTTGATCCATTGTAAATATGGTATCCGTAATAATCCTGATCATACGAAAGTCTTGGAGACAGATTTCCATTATAACTAAAGGTGTAAACCTGATCGTTATCAATCGTCAACTGATCTAACTTTAACCTTATATCCCAAGCTGATTGATGGTTTGGTCCGGTAGACCCGGAGGAAGAAAAATAAGAGGTTCCAAACATTACATTTTTTACTGCGACTGGGTCCCCATTGTTATAAACTTTAATGTATTGTAAAATTTGAGATCCCGGCAAATCTTCTCTTAATCCACTTGATTTATATTCAAAAACTATTTTTTCATTTTCAGATGTTTCTATTCTAACAAGCCGTTTACCTGTTACTGAACTTTCCTGAATGCAATTATTATCTATTAGGTTATCATCTGGTTGACAACCATTTCCAAAAACCCAAGAATACCTTTGTTCCAATCTGTTAATAGCATAAGAATAATTCTCGTCTTCATAAAAAAACGAAATAACCCCACCTTCTTTCGACTCAATTTTTGATAAATAATAAGAATCATTATAGATCCCCGCATTGACGCATCCTTCTGAGCCATAATAAAGAGATCCAGGACAACCTGGAGGTAAGTATGTTGTCTCCTTTATTTCAAAAATAAATTTAGTTCCATTTTTATCATAAACTATAAAATAATTGGACCCGGCTTGTACAACTAAACCAGCATAAGGTACTTCCCTGTAAGTACCGCCTTCAATTGGAACCATTATTCCAGCGTTATTTCCGAAATTATAGTTTATCACATCAGGTTCGGTATCCAGACAATTATTTAATCCATCATGAGCCCACATATATTCTATATCATTCCTGCTTGTAGTGAATGAATTTGTACTAATTGAGGGGTCAAACGTTGAATAATTTGTAGGTAATTGAACATGATCACCTCCGATCTTATTGGCATTCTTAGCCAAAACTCCTGAACTTGTAAGAGACCAACCAAGACCAACATTTGAAGCAACTTGATTAACTTTAATTCCGCCTCCATGGTAGTTTAAAGAAATTTGATGTATATAGCCATTTACTGAAACAGAATGAATTGGTATTCCTATTGAGGCAATACCTGTCGAATAATTAACAGGTGTCTCCCCATAAATCCCTAAAGAAGCCATTTGCGGAGAGGGCGGAACAGTCATTTTTCGAAAAGGTTCAACAGAGGAGAAGGGCTCAGAGGAGGAAATTGTAAAGTTTAGTACTTCTGGCTCCTCCCTTTTAACCGTGTCTGAGTTGAGATTTTGTGCTAAAATTTGGCCAGGAAAAGATAAAATAAATATTAACAATGCATTTTTCATTGATACCATCTTAATTAATTCAAATTTGTTCGAAATGATTAATTCAATATTCAAAAAAGACTTTAAGAAAATAAAAAGAAATCTACTACGTGTGTTTTGGTAATAAAGGAGCAAAAGTCAGAAGCAAGATGTTTTTTTTTCATAATCCTCTTATTGATTTTCCAATACTAATTATAAAGTGGATTAATAAAAAATACCCTGTGCAGGGTATTTACTTTTTCACTAAAAATGACGTGGTGATTTTAATTAATAAAAAATTAAATCAAACTACATTTTTTAGTATTTCAGTTTAAAAAATTAATTTTTCATCAAAATATTTAATCAATTGATTTTCAGATCAATAATTTTTAGAAAAATTTGGCATTTTTCTTTTTTCGACAGAAACTAACTTGCAGACCATTCATTTTCAATTTTATTAAAAAGTCAAAATCTATTCAGTTTTGTTAAACCTAGTAGTTGAAATGATATGATTACATCCCCCTAAATCCAATTCTCACCATCCACTTATCAAGTCCTAAATTTCAACACTGACTCCGGTTTTTATTTTTTATTTCAGGGAATTATTATATCCAATGATTCTGGTTTGTTCGGAGCTTCTAGTCTTAAAAAAAAAAGCTAGAGTAGGTATTTCCCAGGTCTGTTATGATGTAAAAATTGCGCCGGAGGAAGAATCATTGACCAACTTCTTAAGGAAATCAATTGAAAATTACTTGAGTCAAAAATTTTCCAAAATCAAAAAGCCTCTGTCCATCAAAATCGGAGTTGTCGGCGTGAGCCGGAACGGAGATAAAGAGATGGACAGTGGCTTTTGCTAACCGCATTTAGCGAAAAATATCTTTTTCGAAGGAGGAACGAATGAGGGAAAGGGATTTGGAGCATCTAAAACCCAATTTTTCAATTCGCATTTTAATTCCTCAAGCAAAAAAACCCGACCATCAGGCCGGGTCTTTCCCAAAACAAATTACAAATAGATATTTCAATATATCAAATTTTATTCCCTTTTCTAGCTTTGGGAGCTTCTTGGGAAATTATTTCTTCCTTCGTGTTTCCTTTATTAGACTCCGTCAACACTTTTTTTTTATCATCAGAAGTTGAATTTTCCTGTCCTTTAACCAGTAACTCATTTGACTTGACAGAATTCATCTGAACATCATAGACATTGATGGATTTGAATTTGGGATTTGCCTCTATGAACATGATTTCTTCCCTGCCGCCTTTTTCCATTTCCACTGGATAGGTATTTCCTTTTTGCAGAGCCTTCATCATCCACTCGGTTTTAGTCTGGTCTTTCAATTCCTTAATCGGGAATTTTTTTAAAGTCTCTTCCAGATTGAACCCATACTTTTCATGGTATTGCTGTACATGAAAGTTTTTGTTGTCGTCTTTTTTGCTCAGATCCAGTTGCAACCATGTCTTGTATGGCTCTTTCTCTGAATCAAGAAGACTTTTGAAAACAGCCCTTCCTTCCAAAAGGTTGAATGCCTCTTTGGCTGTAATTCCCTGATTTTGGTAAAACGTATGTGTTTTAGGTTCCAAGTCAGGATTTTCATTCTTTAGGTTTGCTTCAAACTTGTTGAAGAAATACCGGTCAGAAATTGCTGACTTTTTGAAATATAGATCCACGCCCATTTTTTTTCCTTCAATATCCATCGGAAGGGATAGTCTGAAATCTTCCTTTCCGGATTTGATTTCTTCCTTGAGCTTGGCATTTAGCTTATCTTCAAAGCCAGTGTACTTGAGTTTTTCAGTCAAAAACTCATAATTTTCCTGATCCATGTGTAGTTGATTTAGTATGAAACATTGGTAAGTTTTCTGCTTTCAATAATTGTTTTCCAGTTATGGAAACCTTGAGCTCCCTGTCGCCTTTCTCCTCTCCTATGCTGATCCATAGCTTCTTGTTTTCGGCGATGGTAAAGACCGGAAAAGCCAGTACCAACCCCTGAGGAGATTGAACAGTTACCGAAGATCCAGGGGAAAGGGTAGAAAAATGAGGATCTATTTTTACAAGCCTGTCGGAGGATCGTTTCCCTGCTTTTTTATCCCGGATCTGAAATTCCGGAGCCTTCGTTTCAAAGGGAATCGCTGATTTGTTGTCCAACCAAAAATCAAAGAAGAGAAGGCCTTCCTGGTAATAAATTCCTTTCAGGAGGAAATGCACCTCATATCGAAAAATCTTTTTAATTGCCTTATGATTATTTCCAATCAGATTTTGGCTGAGACTCGTAAATTCTGCTTCATTCAACCCATAGGGATAGATACCTTTTTCCTGATTCCCCAATCCCGCTTCAGTTTTTTTCGGAGCCCTGAAGTCCAGGGTTGTCTCGGCAGGATCATCCGTATAGCTTCCGATCAAATCCCAGTCAGCCGGGTATCGATCGCCATTTATCAATAATCCATTTTCAAAATGTAGTCCCTCCAAATAAGGTTTTACCTCGGAAATAAATTCTTTTTGAGGAGGCTCATTTGCTTCATTTCCTTCATTTTCAGGTCTCCAATTATTCAAAAGGATAAAGTCTGCTAAGTCCGAACCTGATTCCTTTTCCTGATCCGTGGCTCTGCTTTCGAAATAATCCGATACCTCGAAAACTCCCGGAATGAATCCTTTGATCCGATCCACTTCTTTTGACCATAATTCAAAGCAAGTTTCTTCAACTCCCTTCTTTGTCAGTTAGGGAAATAGGAAAACGGTTCGATTTCTTAGGCTTTCAAACTTATAAGGATTGAGTCCTGATTTTCCACCACCCGCAAGCCAAACCATATCAGGGAAAACCAAACTTGAAATGATCGCTGTCTTTTCGCTCTCCACTATTCCCACATTTTTAGAGGGATTTGATTTAAGGAGGTGGTACCCAAAAAATGAAAAGCTTCAGATTGATTTCTGAGGGCTTTTTTGTTTTTTACCCATTATCCCAATTTCCAGAGATAAAGAAAAAAACACTCATTTTTGAGCTTTTTAAGCTAGTTGGGTGTACAAAAGGGTGAATATTTTAGCATACTTTTTAGGCCATAAATCATCAATATTATGGTAGGCATTCTTCTATCATTAAAGAAAGGAAAGACAACACCTATTTTATTGTAATCAGGATTAGGCCCGAGGGTAATTTCTTCGACCTTCTGACAGGTGAAATATCACTGAAATCAAGTTAGATCTCCTTTGGAGGGATTTACTACTTGCCGGATTCTAGAAAAAATCCTCAGGCATTCATCTGTCCTTGCTGTCAAAAAGAACGAATGGTACATGATGACCCCGGTCCGAAAAAAAAAAGCGCCCCTGAATAAAAAGCCAAAAACTCAGTTCTTTGAAACCATTAAACCGCTTATCTTGGGTCATTGTCTTATCCGGGAAAACCTTTGCCCAGCTGGTAAAAATGACACCTACAAAAAACAGAAAATAGCACCCAGAGAAAATTCACCCCGAATCCCAAATTGAGAGCCAGAATTCAAAAAAGTTAAAAAAACAAAACGAAATACCTACAGCTCACCACGGCTTCGCTCAAAACAGTTTTAACCTAAATCTGGGACAGCTTCACCCAAAGCACTCCTTTTTGGCAGGATTGCGTTTAAAGCTATTTATGTCAGGCGACACCCGTGTGCATTCCGCATAGGTAAGTTGAAATAGTATTCATCAAAGGAGAGATCTAAAAATCCTGTAACGGATTCGAAAACTAATAAAAAAGGCATGTTAAAATGAAAATATTCGTAGAAAGAAAATTAAAACAAATCAAAAGAAAATTCAGATTTATCAAACTCAAACTCGAAGG
Organism: Algoriphagus sp.; assembly: GCA_044373795.1. Taxonomy (GTDB): domain Bacteria; phylum Bacteroidota; class Bacteroidia; order Cytophagales; family Cyclobacteriaceae; genus Algoriphagus. Next base: position 9,783 of record JBILPR010000075.1, read on the forward strand.
TAATGAACACAAGAAATGGTTTGGCAGTGAATACGGCGGTTTTTTTGTTTGTGAGGAAATATTAAAAAATCGAGAGCAGGTTATCGTTTATTCTTGTGGGGTAGGCAAAGACATTTCTTTTGATGTTGAAATGATGAAGAAATACAAGCAAAGTAAAATTTTTGCATTTGACCCTACACCCATTTCAATGAAATGGATCGAAAATCAGCAACTTCCTGATAATTTCTTTTTTTTTCCTATTGGAATTAGCGACAAAAATGGAATCGAAAAAATGTATTTCCCCAAAAACTTCGGCGTTTCTTACGGTGTTTTTAGCTGGGATATTAAGAATAAGGATGAAATAATGGTTGAAATGCAAACCATAGAAAGGATTGCGGAGGAACGCGGGCACAAGTTTATTGATATTTTGAAAATGGATATTGAAGGCAGCGAGTTTGTTGTACTAAATTCTCTTGATTTCGAAAAAATACAGTTTGGACAAATATTAGTTGAATTTCATGAGAGATTTTTGGAAAACGGTGATAAAGTTTTGAAGAAAACTATTGCTGTCTTGGAAGCAAATGGATACGAATGCTTTGCTGTTTCAGATGATTTTGAATACAGCTTTATTAACAAACGCTTTAGAACAACAGATAAGTGAAAAAATAAGTAAAATGGGAGACCGCCTAATACCTGGGTCTCCGTTGAGTTCTAAGGACTAAAAATGAAGCCTCTAATTCACGAAACCAAAAAAAGTCCATTTAAGAAGCCATTCTTTGTTTTAAATCGATTATTCGATAAAAAAACCTGGTTTGCAGTAATCCATTTATAAGTAGTGATGGATTTGTGGAGGGACTTAACGCATCCTCTTTGAATGAACCGTAGGGCAAAATCTATTAGGCAGTACAAAATAATAAATTAGATCGCCACCTCAACCTAATTCACAATCTCACTCTATACAGGCTGACAGAAAACCGATTTACTCATTTACAGGCTGGTGCAGACTTTACCAACATCTTCCTAGAGAGCAATAGAATTCAATTCCTGCCTTAGAACTTAAGGATGGACAAATCAACTTAGTAGTTAAGGATTACTCAGGACTACTTCCTAATAATCAGTAGGTGCTTGGTTCGTTTCCAAGTGGGCCCACCAAAGAAATACCTTCAGATTTATTTCTGGGAGCTTTTTTGTTTTTATACGACTAAAAAATCATTGGCAATCTTTGATTTGTAATCCTTTTGAAATGCACTTTTTAATGTTTTAAGTAAGAGTATTAGAAAGTCATTTTCTCAATTCACCAGAAAGTTTTGAAGAATAGCTTTACCTCAACATTGTTCTTTTTGTGGTAAATCTTTTTTAGTATTCCCCAGTTCCTCTCGATCACCACCAAAACAAAGCCCGGAGCTCAAACTTTGTTTACCACGTTTCTACCAAATCGATCTTCTCTTCTTTAAATTCAACTTTTATTTGAATGCAAGCAATCACCCTATATGTCAATCAATACCAGCCAACGGCAGGTTCCAGGATTAATCATGGCCTTATCCTCAGCCATCTTTTGGGGGATTTCCGGAACCTGTGCTCAGTTTCTTTTTGAGCAAAAGAATATCGATCCCGCGTGGCTGGTTTGCTGGAGGCTGCTTTTGGCAGGTTTCATTTTGGTGATCTTTTCCATTTTGAACGAAAAAACCGATGCCTTTCGAATCTGGAAAAATCCCCGTGATGCTTTCCAACTTTTACTTTTCAGCATCTTCGGAATGGTCGCCGTCCAGTTCACCTATTTCTACAGCATCAACTTATCCAACGCCGCCACTGCCACGGTTTTACAATACATCGGTCCTTTGTTGGTAGTAGCTTTTTACGCAATAAAAAACAGACGGTGGCCGATTCTGGTGGAATATGCTTCCTTAATTTTGGCGCTCGCCGGTACGTTCCTGCTTGTCACCCACGGCAGTTTTAACCAACTTGTAATCTCTGAAAAAGCACTTTTCTGGGGGATTTTGTCCGCAGTTGCGCTTGCTTTCTACACCATCCAACCCGGACAGTTACTGCGTAAATATTCTGCCGCCACGGTAACCGGTTGGGGGATGCTCATCGGCGGAATCGCTTTCTCATTCGTCAGTGATCCTTGGAGGATTTCCGGAACCTGGGACGGGGAAACATGGGCTGCATTTACCTACATCATCTTATTTGGAAGCCTGCTTGCCTTTTACTTTTTCCTGACTTCTGTGACGATCATAGGAGCCCAAACTGCAAGTTTGCTTTGTTCAGTAGAGCCTCTTTCAGCCGCTGCGGTGGCGGTACTTTGGCTCAATGTTTCCTTCAGCGGAATGGATTGGCTTGGGACGGTTTTCATCCTGATCACAATTGTTCTGCTGACCATTGGCACCAAAAAAGCTACTTCTTCTCAGAAAATTTCCTGAAGTAATAGACTTGATTTTTCCGCTAGGGAAGTCACACTTTTTTCTTTCTTCTCGCTGTTTTCTTCAACAAAGAAGGACAGTCGCTTCTTTTTGAAAGGTCAATAATTCCTATTCGCAATCCATTCCAACTCGAATGTATGGATGGTCCCAATGAGATATGCTTAGAAGGGAACGGAGTCAAATAAACCCTTTGAACAGTCGTATTCATCTGCTATATTTCTATGAATCGACAATCAAACCCTACTTTGACCATGATCACCAAAGAACAAATCGATGCCTATCATAAGGATGGCTTTTTGATCATTCCGGCTTTATTCAACAAGGAAGAAATCGACTTATTGTACAGCGTCGCCACGGACGATACAGTTACCAGCAACTCATTTGACCTGAATGATCAGGACGGAAAGAAAACCAAACTCACGCTTTGGTTTACTGCCGGGGATGATTCATTTGGACTGATGTCGCGCTGCAAAAGATTGATCAGCAGCGTTCAGGGAATTTTGGGCCCCGGAGAAGTTTGCCATTTTCATTCCAAGATTATGCAAAAGCAACCTCGCGTGGGTGGAGCCTGGGAATGGCATCAGGATTATGGCTATTGGTACAAAAACGGTTTCTTGTATCCTGAAGCCATGATCTCAGTCATGCTGGCTTTGACCGATGCAAACAAAGAAAACGGTTGCCTGCAAGTACTGAAAGGAACCCATAAAATGCAGCGATTCGAACATACTTTCGTCGGCGAGCAGCAAGGTGCAGATCTTGATTTTGTGCACGAAGCCGAGAAGATTTCAGAGTTGGTTTACTGCGAATTAAAAGCAGGTGATGTATTGTTTTTCCACCCCAACATCCTCCACAGATCGGAAGCCAACCTCTCTGAAAACGCCCGGTGGTCTGTAATATCCGCCTACAATCTTTCTTACAACATTCCTTTCCGGGAAAAACACACTTCCTGCATCACCCCTGTCGAGGTAGTTGCCGATGAGGCAATTCTCCAAAGCGGAACTAGGAAGGTCGCGAAAGCTGATTTTCTCCACAAAGAGGAAGAAATAACCCTAAAAGTAAAGTAGTGGGAATGAATCGAAGAAATTTCGTCGGAATTCTGCCAAGCGCTGCTGTCTTTCTGATGGGAAGTAGTCCTCTGCGATTGGGAAAGATTGAATCGTTACCCATTTCTTGTAGTGAGTATGACTGGATCACCTTTTATGAAAGAGATGAGAAAAATTGGGGAGAAGACCCGGATGCCTGTTTCGCAGAATTTTCCGCTTCTAATATTCCAGGACTGGAACTTTCACTCAATAATCCTGATCAGTTGAAAAAGCTGATCCCCTATCTCAAAAAATATCAAATCCAACTCCCCTCGGTCTACATCGGCAGCAGCATGCACGAGGAAAGTGATGCTAAAAAATCCTCAGAAACGATTTTGGAGATTGCTGAAATAGCTAAAAATCTGGGAACAGAAATCATCGTTACTAACCCAAATCCTATTCAATGGGGAAGTGAGCAGCTCAAAAACGATCAACAGCTGTCTTGCCAAAGTACTCACCTGGAATCTTTGGGAAAGTCACTTCGACAGCTTGGGATCAAACTCGCCTACCACACCCATGACGTAGAATTGAAAGCCGGTGCGAGAGAATTTCACCATGTCTTACAAAATACTTCTGCCGAGTCTCTATCCTTCTGCATGGATGTGCACTGGATTTACAGGGGATCGGGAAATTCTCAATTGGCAGTTTTCGATACGTTGAAAATGTACGGAGACAGGATCATTTCTTTCCATTTGCGACAGTCCAAAAATGAAATTTGGACAGAAACCTTCGAGGCAGACGGCGACATAGATTATGTGCGGTTTGCAAACGAAGTAAAAAGAATGGGGATCAATGCACACTTGGTAATCGAGCAATGCCTGGAAGAAAAAACCGTCCGAAAACTGGATGTTGTGGAAGCTCACAAAATCAATCTCAGAGAAATCAATAACCTGTTTAATTCCTGATTATGGTAAAATTATGCATCCTCGGCGGAGGATTTATCGGTCGATTCTACGCTGAATCTTTGATAGGAAGACGAGGAAGAGATCTGGTTCAAGTGGTTTATGCGCGAAAAGAAGAAACCGCATTACGATTTGCCAAGGACTATTCCGTGCCTTATCATCTGACTGATATGGATGCGGCTATTTCCCATCCTGAGACGGAAATGGTCGTGATCGCCTTGCCAAACTATGTTCACGAAGAAGCGGTAATGCTTTGCGTCAAGCACAAAAAGCCTGTTCTCTGTACCAAACCGCTTGGCAGAAACGCAGCTGAAGCTCTTCGAATGACACAGGCTTGCGAGGAAGCTGGGATTTTTGCAGGTTATCTGGAAGATCTTTGCTACACTCCCAAATTTTTGAAATCTGTCAAATCGGTAGAAGCCGGATCTATTGGACGAGTTCTTTGGGCTAAATCAAGAGAAACTCACCCTGGACCGCATTCGGATTGGTTTTGGGATATTGAAAAAGCCGGTGGCGGTGCAATCCTCGATTTGGGTTGCCATTGCATAGAGATTTCGAGGAATTTTATCGGGAAAGATGTGCTTCCGGTGGAAGTCATGTGTTGGGCTGATACCCAAGTGAAGCCAATCGATGCGGAAGATCATGCAATCGGTTTGGTGAAATATGAGAACGGAGCTATCGGTCAATTTGAAGTTTCCTGGACTT
>JBILPR010000356.1:0-4423 GCA_044373795.1 Algoriphagus sp.
GGTTTCTGATCAAGGCATCTTTTACCCGGGCTACCACATCATCAATTTCCATTACAAAATCGCCGTATAAGCCAACCTCGGATTTCCCTTTAAACTTTGCTGAAGGCATCCAAGGTGTATGCGGACCCGTCAAGGGCAGATACAAGAAAAAGGGTTGGTTTGAATTTTTCTTAGCTTGAGTTTCAATAAAGGCTATCCCCTCATCAAGAAGGGTAGATTGGCAAGTTTCTATCCTAAAGGATTTGGACATTTCTCCTTGCCTCCACCAGACCCCTTTTTCCCAATACACAGCCAGGCTGTCCGTGTGCTTTTTGTCCCAGGCATAGCGGGTATCCTCTTTTTTGGCTGGATAGATTGAAGTGGTTAGGACCAGTTCCGGATCAATTACCCGGTGATTTCTCAGAAAAACATAAGGGGGAATATCCAGAGAGGCAGGATGAACAAAGGAATAGTCGAAACCATAGCTATTCGGGCCCTTTTTGACAATTTTGGAATACTCAACATTGGAGTATCCGGTCGTTAGATCAAGGTTTGCAGGCAATTCGTCTTTTGTTTGCCACTCCAGACCCAAATGCCATTTGCCAACAATCCCAGTGGTATAGCCCGACCTTTTAAGCAGAGAAGCGAGGGTTTCTCTTTCCTCTTCGATTACCGGTCCGTCAAATCCACCTATGCCATAAGCCGCCGATTTTGATCTGAAACCATATCTGCCTGTGAGCAAACCATACCTGGAAGGAGTACAAACAGACGCGCTTGAATGCGCATTGGTGAATGAAATTCCTTCCTGCACCAGTTTATCCAAGTTGGGAGTTTGGATACGGGAATCCAGATTCAATGCACTGATATCCCCATATCCCATGTCATCGGCAAAAATGATGATAATATTAGGAGTCTTTGAAGGAGTTAAGTTCTGGCCAAAGGTGGGTTGTACCAAGCCAATTATTGCGAAAATAAACCCTAAAAACCTTGAATTTCTATCCATTGAATACCATTGCTAATCTGTGATATTAAGCCTTTTACCTGTCCCAAACAAGATTTTCAATTTGCAAAATGGATCAACCAAGCCCTCAATTATTTGGCAACTCTCAAGTTCTCTTCACAAAATTTTTATGTTAAGAGAAAGAAAAATGACTCCAAATCTGGATAATTGAATAATTGAAAGGTTCCTTCCAGACTCGGAAATCGTTCATTTTTAAGTGCCCGGATAAGAATCAGATTTTATCCATACACCATTAGGAAATGGGTGGCGGAATGCTCGCCAAGCGTCGATATGAGGAGGCAGGAAGTGGCAAAAAGACTTGGCATTAGCTACGATGTCCTTGACAATCATGACGGGGAATTACTCCCGACTTTGGAAATCCGACTGGATGTCATCCGAAAGTCAATTTTCAATGAAGAGAACGTCCCTTTGATCATTGAAACTTGAGTTTGAACATTGATGATGTCTTGTCCCGGTAATCTTCAATACAAAAAGATTGGATTGGTGAATATCCAGTTAACCCAACTTTCATTTAGCCAAAGATCCGCCTCGATCCGATAGTTTCCTTTCTGATTGTCTGTCGGAAAAACGAACTCATAGGAGGCTTCCTCTGTCTCTTTGAAGACCTTTCCATCCCGTATCAGTCGATATTTCACGGGAAAAGGAGATAAAACAGTTAGCTTACTTACATTCTGAGCAGGTATGGAGTCTCCCAAAATACCGATGAGTTCCTGCGCTTGATTAAGGGCGAAAAACTCAAACCCCTTTGCCTTGGCCAGTCCTTCGAAGGCAATAAAAGAATGGCCCTTTTTTATACTTTCCTTAATTTCCTCAGAAGTAAAACCCTCCGAAAAGACATGGTTATTTACAAAGTTGAAGGAATGAAAATACGTGTCCAACTCCCACTTGAAGGCCCAACCATTTTCATCCGGCTCATTTAAAAGGAGCTTTTCCAAGAATCCTGGTTCTCTTATGCTGATTGTTTCGGCATTGGGACCCACCCACTCCACCTGTCCGTTTTCCAGAAAGCGCGCTCTGATGTTTAAGTTATTATGCGCATCCACAGCGCCAATTCCCACTATTTTGCGATGCTGATTGAGTCCATCCCAATTTGCCAATATCGCCTCCTGCTTATCATATAACTCCAGATAACCCCAATCTTTATACGAATTCCCAATCACCAGATGATTGAGTAAAAAGGGTAAAATACTTGTCTCATCCAGGAGATCGGTATGGATATTATAGATTTCCATGGCCTGATAATCCGGATTTCCCCAATCATGATCTTGTTCGGAATGAACATAGGTCACCAAACCTCCCTGCTCCACTACTTCTCGAATCAGGGAATCTCGGGGTTGTTCCCAATTCAACACCCCACTTTCAAACGGATTAACCATGATCCCACCATCCTCTCCACTACTTTCCGTACCAGCTTCGAACAGTATCCCATCAAAAATACCATGAAATGAGCGGGGAAAAGTGTCCAGCTTACTATGGGCGTGATCCGAAAAAAAGATAAAATTCAGTCCCGCCTCCTTGGCTCCGGTCAGAATTTCATTCAGGCTGCCCCTGCTATCATGCGACCAATAGGAATGTGTATGCATCACGCCGGTGTATGCTGAAATCGGAATCATTGAAATCGGCTTCTTGTACGTGGCCCATAAACCTTCGCGGGCTTTCTCTTTTTGCGGATATACCACCCACTTATTATAAAAACCTGGACCTAGATAAAATCCGATTCCTGCCAAGAGGCCTATGAAGATGATTAACAAAACTACCTTGCCGATGAGTTTAAACATGGTGCTTAATGACTTTCTTGATTGAATAGCTTTCAAATTAGCGATTATTCCCTTTTTCATCATTCCCCTAATCTAATAAGCAAGAGAGCACATTCAGAGATACTTCGTCAAGGTGGATGATGTGAACGAAGATTTATTCCAAAAAGGCAGATGAGCCCTAAAGGAATGGCCAGAGTTAAAATCCGCTAAGTCATATTTGTAATACGCAGAGAGGAATTAGGCGCCTGTTTCCGATGTTTAAAAAAATTCACAATGAATCAATGGTCAATTTTCAGGGAAGGGAAGGGAGCGACCCCTTGATCATTGAGACTTGAGTTTGAACATTGATGATTTTCAGGGATGGCTTTTTACCATGCTCCGATGTGTCCATCCATCCATGTCGATCGTTCGGTGAGAAAAATCTTCAGATTCTGAATAGCCTGCTCGTGATTCACCCCAATGCCCTGATCCCATTTGGCGTAATTTCGTTGCTCAGCTCCATTTTTTTGCAAGTATTGGACCGCATCGTCTACCACTTTTTGGATGGAAGACGGACTGAGTTCGCCCTGACGGAGGGCCTGCCAACGAACTTTCACTGCCTTTTTGAAAACGGGATCCTCGAGCAATCGGTCCCACCAAAAAGGCACCATCCAGGGGTCCTCAGGCACGTAGTCATTGTAATCAGCTACCCACGCGTTCATAGGGATTCTTCCCCCCTCATCAAAGCCGATATTCATATCCCAAATAGGGCCCATCGCCAGCTTTCCGTCCCGGTCCTTTTGCAGGAAAGTGCTGATGCGATAAGCATCCACATTCCTGCAGAGCTCCGTGATGATAAAGTAATCCACAAAAGAATCCAGTTGGATTAAGTTCGGGTAGGTTCTGGTCGACAAACTGAAATCATCGGCAATCAAGGCCTTTTCGAAAAGATCCACATACCTGGCGATGTACTCTTTTTGGTCAGGTGTAATATTCTCGGCATTGGGATATTCATAATTAAAATAGGTCTCCAGATACTGCTGAGGGTGATATGGGGGCTGAAACGCAGGAAAAGAAATCGACTTTTTGAAAATATCAAAATTGCTTCTGAAACTGTTGAAAGAAGTGTATCGGGCATCGTCGTCCCAGTTGTTCATAAAATAGGAGAGCGGTTTTCCATCATGCTCGGCGCCCGCATCTGACTTGTCGATTTTCAGAATATATCCACCTGTGAGATTGGTCGAGGAGGCATTGAGTGACTTGATATCGATCCTGTTGGAATCACGTTTGAGCTTTTCGCAAAAAAAATACACTCCCAAATACTCCCCATTGACCTCTATTTCCACTAACTGTCCGCGGCTGGCATATTTGCCGATTTTATTGGAAAGTTCATAACCCACATAGTTGTAGATCAGGCTTTGATCCAACAGGTATTTTTCCTTGAGGTTGACTATTTGTCCGATCAGTCTCCAGTCTTCCTCAGCCGGCAAACCAAAAAAAGCCACATCAACTCCGCTACCTGAAGCATCCACCGTCTCGAAATTGAAGCCCTTTTTATCCGAAAGCCGGAAAGAGGTTTTTCCCCGGTATTCCAAGTCTATAGTCTGTTCTTGGATCAGTTTCTTTTTCTGGTAGATCTTCATTTTGGCAGAAGTCCCGGGTTCGTAGGGAATTTCCTTGCCTTCGG
>JBILPR010000357.1:0-4409 GCA_044373795.1 Algoriphagus sp.
ACTCCTAAGTTTTTGCTTTTGGGTGAAAAAGGCTCTTATCAGAAATTTGGCCTTGATGTGCAGGAGCAGGCTTTCAAAGATGGAAAAAAGCCGGAAGGAGAAAACTGGGGTGTGGAACCTGCGGAAAATTGGGGGAAATTATTCCTCAGTTCCGAGACTATTCCCTACCCGACTTTGAATGGAGATTACAGGATTTTTTATCAAAATGTAGGCGATGCCATTTCAAAAGGCACTCCGCTCAAAGTTACTATCGATCAGACCATCACCGTCTTGAAGTTGATTGAAGCCTCTTTTCAGAGTACCAAACTGGGGAGAAAAATCCTGAGAACAGAAGGGAACTGGTAATTCAGGGGAATTTTGGCCTCTGTTTTGGATGATAGTGGGCAAAACCAACAAGTTTACTCCCATGAAAAAAATATTTTTGATTGCTCTCTTTCTAATAGGAGGAATAACTATCTCTCAAGCTCAAGTAAGTGCCGGTATTAATTTTCAAAACACCCGAACTTTCATCACTGTCGGCACCGATCCGGACAAAGAATTTTTCGGAGAAGGTCGACTGGGTTTAGGCAGCAACATTGGACTCGAATTGATGGGTGGGTACAATTTTGTACGGAAGAGTGAAGTCAACGCCTATGTTGGGGTAGCTCTTGGACTTTTTGGAGATTATAACCGAAAGAAAGACTATTACCACGATGATGATGTATATTTTGCTATTCCTTTTGGTGTGCTTATTAAGCCTTTCAGTACAAAAAACTTTGGTTTCTTGATCGAAGCGGCTCCTGTTTTTGCAAGTGAACGCGATAGCTACCTTAGAGGTGGAATTGGATTTAAATACACGTTCAGATAATTCAAATCCACGATTTTCTATTTGGCCATATTTCCTCTCCGGAAGTATGGCTTTTTTGTTTCTTGGGGTAAAGCAGCCTGTTCTGAATGAATTAGCCAATTTCATTCCCTTTGAAATCAATTTGTTTCTTTAATTTTGCCGCCATGGCAAAAACTGAAACTCCTGCGGAAAACGCGCAATTGAAAGATATTATTTCCCATGCCAAAGAGTATGGCTTTGTGTACCCAAGTTCTGAAATCTACGATGGCCTTCAGGCGGTCTATGATTACGGAGCGTATGGCGTGGAATTGAAAAACAACCTCAAGCGTCTTTGGTGGGAAACCATGACGAGGGTGCAGGACAACATCGTGGGAATCGATGCTTCCATTTTTATGCATCCTACTACCTGGAAAGCTTCCGGTCACGTGGACAGTTTCAATGATCCGATGATCGATAACAAAGACAGCAAAAAGCGCTACCGTGCAGATGTACTGGTGGAAGAGCATGCTGCAGTCATCGAAAGAGCCGGAGATCTCGAAAGAGCAAAGTCCCTGACTGCTGCGCTTGCGAGAATGTTGGAAGCAGAAGATCTGGATGGCGTGCGGGATCTGATCACCAACGAGGGCATCAAATGCCCGATCAGCGGCACTAGCAACTGGACAGATGTGCGCCAGTTCAATTTGATGTTTTCTACTCAGGTGGGTTCGGTAGCGGAAGATTCCTCCACGATTTACCTACGACCTGAGACGGCTCAGGGTATTTTTGTCAACTTCCTGAACGTCCAGAAAACTGCTAGAATGAAGGTTCCTTTCGGAATTGCTCAGATTGGTAAAGCTTTCAGAAACGAAATCGTAGCTCGTCAGTTTATCTTCAGAATGCGAGAATTTGAACAGATGGAGATGCAATTCTTCATCCGTCCCGGCACTGAGATGGACTGGTATAAATACTGGTCCGAAACCAGAATGAAATGGCATTTGGCACTTGGAACTCCTCCGGAAAAACTCAGAAAGCACGATCACGAGAAGCTTGCTCATTATGCAAATGCGGCAATGGATATCGAGTTTGATTTCCCTTTTGGATTCAAAGAAGTGGAAGGAATCCACTCCCGAACTGACTTTGACTTGAAAAGCCATCAGGAATTCTCCAAGAAAAAGCAGCAATACTTCGATCCGGAAATCAACCAGAATTACATCCCGTATGTGGTCGAGACTTCGATCGGTGCCGATCGTCTATTCTTGTTGACGCTTTGCAACGCATACACCGAAGAGAAAACCGAGGAGAAAAGCAGAACATTCCTGAAGCTTCACCCGGCAATCGCGCCTGTGAAAGCTGCCATTCTTCCGATTGTGAAGAAAGACGGATTGCCTGAGAAAGCACAAGAGATAGTGGAAGCATTAAAGTACGATTTCAACATTATTTATGAAGATTCCGGATCTATCGGAAAGCGCTACACCCGTCAGGATCTGATCGGAACGCCTTTCTGCATAGCAGTCGATCATCAGACGCTGGAAGATAATATGGTGACAATCCGCCACAGAGATACCACTGAGCAAGAACGAGTTCCAATTTCCGAATTGCACGGAAGAATCGCTGAAGCGACAAGTTTCAGAAGGATTTTTGAAAAGCTTTGATGCCTGATGGCTGATGTTGGATGACCGATGTATGGCCACCTACAACGAGTCATATAATTTCCTTTTGATTAGCTAAAAAAATCCAGCCGGTAGTGTTATTCACTTCCGGTTTTTTTTTGTGCTCAATGTTTGACGCTGGCGCGCGCGTTTCGCGCGTGACTATGACTGTTCGTAATTTGTAATTCCGAACCCAGATCCCAGGTCCGCGATAGCCATCGGAATCCAATCCGGAAAAATGAATACATTCCATGAAAACAACTGGCTTTTATCTCTAAGCTACTCGCGGATTTATAAATAGTCGGACTTGAAATCCTGCGATAAAAACTTGGAATTGCAAATTTCGAGGAGCAAGTCAAAAACTAGCCAAGTAAAATTCTCCGGCGTAAACCCTTATCTTTAAATCATTACTTTTCGATCAGTTATTCTGAAAAATCAAATATATTTTGAAATCACAAACCCTAATCTTATGAAATCAACTCTTTTTAACTCAACCTTTTTTTTCGCCCTGATCATTCTGATAGGCGGATGTACAATCTCAACTGATAAGTCCAATAAATCTGAAAATGCGATCACAGAAGAAAGACCCATTTCTTCCTTTTCAAAGCTTTCCGTCCATGGAGTTTTCAACTTGTACTTGTCACAGGGAGACAAAGAATTTCTGCGGATAGAGGCTGACGAGCAGACGATGGATGAAATCATCACCAAAAATGACGGAGATCAGCTTATCATCGAGCTTGAGGAAGGTTTTGAGCTTTTCGACAGGGAACAGATTAATATTTATCTGACGATTACCGACCTTAATAGCTTTGAATTCGAAGGCGTGGGAAACATCAAAACCGAATCAGTATTGAGACTGAAAGACCTGGATCTAAAAGGTGATGGCGTGGGCAACACCAAACTGGAACTGGAAGCAGATCGAATCGATGCTGAATTTAATCTGGTCGGGAATCTCACCCTTAGCGGGAAAGTTGAAACGATCAATTTGGAAAATAATGGGTTGGGTAACCTTGATGCCTCCGATCTGAAAACTCAGTTTATGACGGTAGAAAGCAATGGCATCGGCAATGCGGAAGTATATTGCGAGCAGGAGATTTCCATCACCGCCAATGGTATCGGAAAAGTGACTTATTCTGGAGCCGCAGAAGTGAAGAAATTGGATCGAAACGGAATAGGGAAAGTGGAGAAAAAGTGATTTTATGTATTCTGTTTCACAGCGGTTTCAAATCCTGATTTAAGGAGAATACCTAAAGCAATTTTAGCCGGTTGTGAAAACATATCCGGCTTTTTTGTCTTAAAGTATGAGGATATAACTATTCAAACCCGTTTAGGATTGGAAATATTTTCATTTAATGATTTGCTTTTCTCAACTCCAAAGCCCAATTGGTAATATTGCTGTTCAATTAAATCCCATGAGTAAGAGAGCAACCATCATCGGCTCCGGAATCGCCGGATTAGCAGCTTCCATCCGATTGGCTTTGAAAGGTCATGCTGTGGAAGTATTCGAGGCAAACTCTTATCCCGGTGGTAAACTTTCCGAAATCGAACTCAGAGGATATCGTTTTGATGCGGGCCCTTCCCTGTTTACACTTCCCGATCAGGTCGAAGAGCTATTCATGCTTGCCGGCAGAAATCCCGCCGATCATTTCGAATACCTTCGCCTTCCGGTGGCTTGCCATTATTTCTGGGAAGACGGAAAGCGCCTGAAAGCCTATTCGGATTTGGATGCTTTTTCGGCCGAAGTCGAATCTGTTTTGGGCGAACCTGCTTCTCACGTCCGCGAAGCACTCCGAAAATCAGCATTCATTTACGATCACCTTGCCCCGCTCTTTATGCATCGCTCGCTGCATAAACTTGGCACCTGGACCAATCCTCAGGCGCTGCGCTCCTATCTGAAAATGGGAAAACTGGGAATTTTCTCCACCATGAACGGCGCCAACGAATCCCAATTCAAC
>JBILPR010000358.1:0-4404 GCA_044373795.1 Algoriphagus sp.
TCTACTTTGCCCTGGTTGGGAAATTTAAGAATGTTATGCGAAGTGACGAGTTCAGAGTTTACACGGTTTCGCTCATAGTAATAGCAGTAGTACTTACAATTCCGATTTATACTCATGGAGGAGATGATTTGGAACTCTCGTTTCGAAACTCCCTTTTTCAAGTGGTTTCGCTGGTGACTACAACAGGATTCATTACAGATGACTATACCCAATATAGCCAGGGAGTGACTTTTGGTTTTTTTATGCTGTTGTTTTTGGGAGCTAGTGCAGGATCAACAGCCGGCGGTATCAAGTTTGTACGACATCTTACTTTCATTAAGAATTCCTGGCTTGAGTTCAAGAGGCTTGTGCACCCCAGAGCAGTCGTTCCTTTGATGATCAATGGGGATCGGGTTACGGGAAGAATTATTACCCATATCATGAATTTCCTGTTGATTTATTTATTGACCTTCGTGATGGGATCCTTAGTTCTCACGCTAATGGGCTATGATATTCTCACTTCCCTCGGAGCTGTTGCCACCACCTTAGGCAACGTCGGTCCGGCGATTGGAAACGTGGGCCCTATGAATAACTTCGCCTTTTTCTCACCTGCAGCTAAAATCTTCCTTTCATTTATTATGCTTTTGGGAAGACTGGAGTTATTTACGATTTTGATTCTTTTTACTCCCTTTTTCTGGAGAGCGAATTAATCCTCTCTAGTGAGCCCAGCCTTGAATGTTGTAATTACGCTTCCTAGATTTTTTTAAAAGGAAATTGGCTTAATTCAATCCGCTATTATTGGAAATGTTCAACGAGTAGAATGAAAGATTTATAACTAAAAATATAGTATATTTGGTTTGTCATCCCACTCAGTCAATAAATAATTGAGGTTATTTCAGATCAATTACAGTTATAGATGGTTAGTTATCAATAGTGGATTAGCCAATAATTTATTTAGATCATTTTAACTTGATTTATTTTTTTTATCTAAATTGTTGAGCCCAATTCAACCAAAATGCAAAATTTAAAGAAAGTCAGATCCCATTATAACGATATATCTGAAACTCAACTGTGGAGCCAGCTGAAGAATGGGGATAAGGCTGGTTTGGAAGGGATTTATGTGAAATTTTCTCCCGAACTCTTTAGATATGGGATGGCCATCAAGTCTCATAGATGTTTTATCAAGGATTGTATTCAGGAATTGTTCATCGATCTTTGGAAATACCGGAATTCGATAAGAGAAACTGAAAATGTAAAACTCTACCTATTTCGGTCCTTGTCGAATAAAATTTACAAAGAAGTTTCAAAAGAGAAGAAGAGAAACGAAGTAGATGAAAGTACTTCAGATGAACATATTTTTCTAGTGGAGTCTGTTGAGGATAGCCTTATTTCGATTCAGGGAAATGAGAAAACGCAAATTATGCTTAGAAAGGCATTGGGGGTGCTTCCTACTAGGCAAAGACAAGTAATTCAACATTTATTTTTTGAAAACCATACCTATGAGGATACCTCCAAGATTATGGGAATTAACATTGAATCTATTTATACTTTGGCGTGGAAGGCTATTTGCAATTTGAAAAAAAGCATCCTTTGTCTTGTTTTTATGATATTAGTTTTGATGAGTTAAAATTGGAAAACTCTCTCTAGGAGCTCATTTTTTTCATCTGTCCAAAGAATCAATCTTGAAAAGTAAAAATCCGTTTATTGAACGAGATTCTAATGAATTTTCTTAAGTTGATATGCGGTACTTAGGAAGCGGGTTTTACGAATTATTTGATGATCTCATATTCTCATGAATCAAAGTGTATAGTCAATCATGATTTTTTTGAAATAAATGTAAAAATGAAAAAATATTTAACTTTTAGAGGATAGATATTCCTTGTTTCGTTCTCTTATAGTAGAAGACGTAAAGCATGGATATTTCAAAATTTACAGCAGAAGATTTTGTACTGGATAAGGAATTCAGATTATGGATACTAAAACCTAATTTGGAAACGAATATTATTTGGGATAATCTTTTATCTGAAAACCCGAATCAACTCAAAAATATAAAGATCGCAAGGGAAATAGTATTAAATCTTTCTTTTAAGGATCAAAAGCTTACAGAAAAAGAGTCTTGGGAAATATGGCAAGCAATCGATAGGGAAATTGACGGACTTGAGCCCGAAGAGAAAGAAATAAAAATTGTGCCTTTGAGCTCCGGTTCCACCTTGAGACGTCACGATAATTACTCCGCTGAAGTCTCCCGACCATCCCAGATTTTCCGAGTTGCCGCAATTTTAGTAATCGCTTTTGGATTAAGCATACTGTCAAATCTGGTTTTCCCGACTCCAGAACCAATTGAAATAGAACCAATTTTTGTTTATGAGGAACATTCTACACCTCCTGGAGTAAAGTCAACTTTAACCTTGCATGATGGGTCCAAAGTGATTTTGAATTCAGGAAGTAGTCTTAGGTATTTGAAAAATTTTGAGGCGGACAAAAGAATTCTTTATCTGACAGGGGAGGCATTTTTTGAAGTTAAGAAAGATTCAATAAGACCATTTTCTGTGATTACAGGCGACGTGGTGACCACCGCACTGGGTACTTCATTCAATATAAGCGCCTACAAAAACGAAGATTTAAATATTTCTCTTCTAACTGGAAAAGTAACTATAGACGCAACCAAAATGAATTCGAAGTCTGTGTTTCTTGAAAGAGGAGAAGCACTCACGATTAATTTGGAAAGTAAAGAACTTTTAAAAGGCTCGTTTGACGTCGATCAGGAAATAGGCTGGACGCAGAAGAGAATCATTTTTGAAAAAGTGAAATTGACTGAAGCAATTCGGGTGATTGAAAACTGGTATGGAGTAGAATTTATTTTTCAAAATAAGCCAAATCCCTCTTTGTTACTCTCTGGAATATTTCAAGACGAAACGCTGGAGAATGTATTAGGAGGTCTTAGCTATACAGCCAGGTTTGATTTTAAAATAAATGAAGATATAGTTACTATAAAATTTAAATAGCCACCTTAAAACCAAATGCATTTGAAAAAATGAAAGACTAAAAAAAAATAGACCGAAGATGCGCCAACACCTCCGGTCTACAGAAATTGTTAGTCTTCAGAATTTATTTTGAAGACTAGAACAAGTTTATTTAAACCATTTAGGAACAGTCCAAAACAAACCCTGTAAAGATATGAAAAATCGATTACTGTTATACTTGTTACGCATGACCAAGCTTTTTACCTACGCATTTCTAGTCCAATGCCTAACCATGAGTTTCCTTTTTGCTTGGGACGGAAACGCTCAAATAAAAGGCATTGATAAGGTAATGATCAAGATGCCCCTCGAGGAAGTCCTGATAGAAAATGCCTTTGCTGAGATTGAAAAATCTACGAGTTTTAATTTTGTGTACACCAATAAGGAAATCAAAGATTTGACTAAGATTTCATTGAATGGTGATTACCAAAGTTTATATGACATTTTGGTTTTGATCTCGAAACAAACTCAACTGGAGTTTAAGCAAATCAACCAAAATATTCATGTCAAAAAATCAAATACATCTAACATTAATTCCGAGCCTATTATCATTCTCCTTGAAGAGAAAACTATAACTGGAAGAGTATTGGATGAAAATGGTGAACCACTTCCTGGAGCTACGGTTCTGGTTGTTGGAACTACTTCTGGTACTGTCACTGATATGGATGGATATTATACCCTAACGGTTCCGGACGGATCAACTTTAATGTTTTCTTACATTGGGTATGATCAGGTCAAAATTGCAGTAGCTGACCAATCCATTATTAATGTTTCTTTATTAGTTGATTCCTCATCCTTGGAGGAAGTGGTTGTAATTGGCTATGGTTCTGTCAAAAAGTCGGATTTAACTGGCTCGGTAGGGCAAGTTGGAGCAGATGCGTTGAGTGAAAGGCCTTCTCCTTCTTTGAATCAGGCACTTTCAGGTAGAGTTTCCGGTGTTCAGGTCAACACCAATTCAGGTCGTCCGGGAGGAAGAACTACGGTAAGAATTCGTGGATTTAGCTCTATAAACTCTTCCAATAACCCCCTTTATGTAGTTGATGGTGTTATGCTGCCAATGGGTAATCAGGATCAGGCAAGTAATGCGATAGATTACATTAACCCAAATGATATAATCTCTGTAGAAGTACTTAAAGATGCTTCTTCGACGGCCATTTATGGTTCCAGAGGAGCTAACGGGGTAATTTTGGTTACTACCAAAAAAGGTAAATCTGGTGAAGGTACAGTCACTTATAATGTAGATGTAAGTGTTCCTGTAATCGGTCCCAACAGAAGCGAGGTACTCAATGCCAAAGAATACTTGGCGACAGAAGATCTTGCATGGGCTAATATGCAAAAATACGATCCTGTAGGATGGAATGCCGGAAAGTGGGCCTATTTGAATCCTAAATTGAGAAGAACAGAT
>JBILPR010000076.1:0-14810 GCA_044373795.1 Algoriphagus sp.
GCTCAGACCAGAAGATGATCTCTCGACCGTTATTGACAAGTTCGGGGCTGGCGAAATCGATGTAGGCATTGCTTCGCTCCTCGATCACTACTTCTTTTTGATTGGTGGCAAGATTCCAACGGACAATATCCACCCGCTTCAAATCCCGCGAAGTAATCGAATAATAGAAGCTATTCGCATCGCCGAGCCAATTCATCGGTCTGAACTCATCGTCGCGTGTATTTTCCTTCAAAGGAGCTGAATAAACGCCCAAGACCTGATCTTTCCAAAGCCCAACAGGAAGGTTTGACATCTTCTCAGCGGTGAAAGAATAATGGTACAATTCCTGAATTGGCTGTTCCTTATCTCCCGGCATCGGATACTTATAGGTCTCAAGCGTTGGTCTCGGATCACGGGAATTATGCAATACCCAAAGGTCTTTTACTAATCGACTATCTGACCGGGTGAGGATGAATTGCTTCGAATCTGCACTCCAAAGTATACCTGCACGCTTGCGATTGTCTTTGTTTTTTTCTTCCTCCACATTATCCTCACCAAATCCTCTTCCTCCGTATTCGTAATCCCTCACGCCATCCGTAGTAAGCTGATGCTGTACGATCGTGCTGTCTTTTTCGTCTTTTACTGCCTTCAGAAAATTCTCCTTATCCATCCAGAACAGGTTGAAATTCTTTGAAAAAACCACCTTGCTTGAATCCGGAGAAATACTAGCCCAAGCCAATCGCTTTGGGTCTTTTTCAGCATCCTTGATCTCAGTCAGCTGCTGCGTGGTGATGTTGAATTGGAACACGAACGTTCTCTTTTCGAGTGAGTCTTTGGATGACTTGTTCTTGGCCTTGATTTCAGCCCAGTCTTTTTTGACCACATCTTCGGTGCTTTTCACTTTGAAGCGAAGGGTATTTTCGTCCTCCATCAGCTTCAGATCATCGAGTTTCAGATGCTGACCATCAAAAGGATCCTTCACGATTTTGGTGATTTCCATCGCCAGTTTATCCTTGTCGAAAAGCGGAGTTTTTGTTTTCCTCAAGGGATCCACCATGTACCAACTTTTGCCTTCGCTGGTCTCATATTCATACCAAAAACGGTCAGATTTCTTCAGCCAATGCGGGTCCACAGCCGTGGTAAAAATCATTCTTTTCAACTTTTCCGGAGAAAAGCGTGCTGCCAATTCATAGTTTCCTTTCGTAACGGGTTCTTGGGCAAATCCCGATATTGAAATCAGGATAAGTCCCAATACAAGTAAAGATCTTCTCATTTGAGTTTGTTTATTCTATGAATCAAATCTAAAAATCATCGCAAGAAGGTCTCTTACCGCTCAAAAAAAATCACAGGGGGTTGCGATAGATGATTTTTGTTAATCTATTCAAGAAATGAGCAACACTATATTACAACCAAACTTTAGAAGGGATCAAGAACTAACTACTTTATCCATTTTACGCTTTCTCATCATTAGGATGCATCCTGCGATGATAAAAGGCAAACTCAAAATTTGCCCCATGTTCATTGCCATTCCTGATTCAAATGATACCTGATTTATCTTGAAGAACTCAAGGACAAATCTTGCCGAAAACATCAATACTAAAAAAAGGCCGAACATGAACCCAGTTTCTCTTTTAACATTCAAGGAATTTAAAACCAAAAATATTGAGAAATAAGCAATGGCTTCATACAGCTGCCCGGGGTGACGGGGTAAAGTATCTTCATTTTCAAACACAAAAGCCCAAGGAACTGAGGTTGGATTTCCGATCATCTCTGAGTTGAACAAATTGCCCACCCTGATAAATCCTGCTTCCAATGGAATAACCAACGCTAATTTATCCAATATCCAAAAGGCATTCATTTTTTGAATTTTGCTATAAATAAGAACTGCAATCAATATCCCAATTGCACCTCCATGACTTGCCAAACCACGAAAGCCAGTAAATTCAAATTGCGGAAAAAAGCGAACTGGAAGAAAGATTTCAGCCGGATTTTGAGAATAATAATCAAATTCATAAAACAAACAATGACCAAGTCTTGCTCCTAAAATTGTTGCGAAAAAGATATAGATAAGCAGGATTTCCAACTTTTCCTCCGGCACTTGTTCTTCCTGAAATCGACGCTTCAAAATAATAAAGCTTAATGCAAACCCTGCTGCAAATAATACCGAGTACCACCGCAGATCATAGAAACCAAGATCCAGAATACTTCCGTCGTGGTTCCAATTTATAAATTGAACGGTAAAAAAATCAGATAGAGCAACCGCCATTGAGAGTCAGAATCAAAAATGAGTAAGCAAATATATTTTGGACCACCCTCTTGGCCAGGTATTGGCTGAGAACTGACTTTTGGGGTTCGATGGCAGATAAAATTTCAGTCTCATGAATATCAATCAGACTATTTGAAGTTTTAAACTGATTCCAGGCGGGTCTTAGTTTAGTTAGATTCATGGTGTAAAGATTTTATGGTCTTGCCAAGTTGTTTTTTTATCCTGTTCAAGCGAGTACTAATATTGGTTTCCGACTGCGAAAGAATATCTGCTATTTCTTTGTGAACATATCCTTCAAGATGCAAAATCACCACAGCCTTATCCATTGGAATAAGCATTCCGATTGCCTGTTGGAGTACTAACAATTCATCATCCGAACCCGCTGCCTGATAAGAATTGTATTCGGTTGAATTAGAATAGGATTCTGTGACGATCCGGTTGTTGATCTTTCGCTGGTTTGAAATCAACGTATTCAATGCCACTCTGTACATCCAGGTACTAATTTTTGATTCTTCTCTGAAATTTGGAAAAGCTTTCCAAAGCGATAGGATCACATCTTGTCTATAGTCTTTTAATTCCTCTTCAGAATTAGAATAGAGTCGACAAAGACTGTTGATCAATCCCTGATTGTCTTGTATCAGCTCAACAAATCTGTTTTTCAAATCAAAGCTCATAGAGATTATCGCCAGTTTAAACCATTAGTCGCATCAATTGGAAATTTGTCACATTCTATCTGAAATATTTTTGAGATTTTAGAAGAGGTGGTTAGAAACTCGATTCGACAGACTATTTTCTATTCAATTAGAAAGGTAAAACATCACTTAAAAAACCACCAATGCGTATTTTTTAACCAAATGAAGTCGACCATTTGTTTTGTCTGTTCAAATCAAGATAAGCTGTTTTAATTTTTCCATAACGTAAAGTTCATTTTAGCAGGTTAAAATTCTGAAAGCTTGACAATTCCATAATAACGAAAACATCTTGAGTTCAAGCCGGCACGCTACCTTTCAATCAAAACCAATAGATTGGAAACACACTTCAAAACCATCGTTGTTTCGGACGTCCACTTGGGCACTAAAGGTTCCAAAGCCAAGGAAATTGCCCGATTTCTGAAACAATATACCTGCGAAAACCTCATTCTCAACGGAGACATTATCGACGGCTGGCAGCTAAAAAAATCAGGTTCCTGGAAAAGAAAGCACACCCGCTTCTTCAACAGAATTCTGAAAATGATCGAAAACCACAACACCAAAGTTTTCTATCTCCGTGGCAATCACGATGACTTTTTGGACCAGATTCTCCCCATTCAGATCGGCAATTTATCGATCCAGACGGATATGATTTATGAGAGCAATGGCAAAAAATATTTCATCGCTCACGGAGATGTTTTCGACAGCATCACGACTAATCTTCGATGGATCGCTTACATGGGAGATGTAGGCTACACATTTTTACTTTGGCTCAATAGACTAGTCAATCATTACAGACGAAAGAGCGGGCTTCCTTACTTTTCCCTTTCTCAATATGTCAAAGGAAAAGTGAAAACCGCCGTTTCCTATGTGGATCAGTATGAGGAAGAATTGGCAAAAATGGCCCGATCCAAAGGCTGCGACGGAATCATCTGCGGACATATTCACAAAGCTGAAATCAGGTCAATCGATGGAATTGAATACCTGAATTCGGGGGATTGGGTAGAAACCATGAGTGCATTGGCCGAAGATCATGACGGAAACTGGCAGTTGATCTACTACTCTGAAATCAACTTCAAGCACATTCAGGTAAAGTCCCGATTTGATGAATTAACCAATGATTCTGAATCGGCTACTGTAATTCCGCTTCGTTCGGTTTCCTTCGAAAGTCCAAAAGATGAGCTGATTCCACCTTCAATCAGATACTGATATGCGGTTCGTTTTTATAGTTCAGGGAGAAGGTCGTGGCCACATGACTCAGGCTATTGCCTTTTCCAAAATGCTGGAGCAATCAGGTCATCAACTTGCCGGTGTAATCCTTGGAAAAAGTAATAGAAGATCAATCCCGGAGTTTTTCAGCAGAGAAATCAATGCTCCTGTTCATTGGATTCCAAGTCCGAATTTTGAAACTGACAAAGGAGAAAAAGGAATATTGATTGGGAAAACAATCCTTTCAAATCTCAAAAAACTTCCGATTTATTACCGAAGTCTAAAGCTGATTCATCATATTATTCAAAACGAAAAGCCGGATGTTATCCTCAATTTTTACGATCTTCTCGGAGGATATTATTCGGTTTTGTTCCAACCCAAAGCAGCGTACTGGGTCATCGGTCATCAATATTTGACAAGTCATCCGGATTTTCTATTTGCTCCTTCGAAAGGATTCCAAAAGCAACTATTCCAACTCAATACCTGGATGACGGCTTGGAAAGCAGATGAGCGTCTGGCTCTTGCTTTCCGCCCAATGGAAGCTGATTCCACCTCGAAAGTTCGGATTGTCCCTCCTTTGCTTCGCCGGGAAATAAAGGAACTCACCCCTCAGACAGGAGACTTTTTTCTTACGTATATGGTCAATTGCGGCTATAGCGAAGAGGTAATTTCATTTGCAAAAGCAAATCCAACCCTGAAAATCAGAGCCTATTGGGATAAAAAGGGAGCGAGCGAAACAGAAAACCCATTGCCAAATCTGAGTTTTCATCAGATTCATAACAAAAATTTCCTGCTAGATATGGCCGCATGCAAAGGTTTGGTTTGCACCGCGGGGTTCGAATCAATTTGCGAGGCGATGTATCTGGGAAAACCGGTGATGGTCATTCCGGTAGCAGGTCAATACGAGCAAGCTTGCAATGCGCTCGATGCCGAAGCGGCTGGTGCGGGAATAAAAAGTGAGAATTTTGATTTTGGTCACTTTGACCAGACGTTATCGAAATTAAATCCTGTTGAGCAGTCTTTTAAAAATTGGGTAAAAACCTGGGATCAGACTTTTACCCAATTGACAACTGCCAAGGCGGAAACTCATCCGGAAACGGTCTCCGAAGAAAATCCAGGAGAGGAATACTATTTCAGGCTTGAAAGGAAACTTTAAATCAGGCAGAAGTTTAGCAACCTTCCAGTGACTTTAGCTCTTCTTCAGTCAGATCTTCGAATCTTTTAAAGATCTCTTTGCCATCTTTCTCCAGTCGGGCATAGGGAAAAGAGGCTCTCTTTACTTTTCTTCTTTCTTCAAATGGGAGACTATTATAACTAGCTTGCAATGATCTGAATTGACTTTGCAGCCCCATTATTTCCTGATTGGATGGCTGCGCAAAAAGTCGGTTTTTGTTGATTTTGACTTGAAATTCCCCAAACTCCTTTAAATAGTTTGAAACTGTCACTATGTTTTTATCATACGGAAATATTGGAGGAGATTTCGAAAAATGCTTTTTCTCTTCTTCGCTCAGGTCCTTTTCTAGTTTGTAAAAAACTCCCTCATCGTTTTGCAATCTGTAAAAGGGTAAATGAGGGTTTTCAGGAAGCTCAACCTTCTTTTTGTCTTCAGCACTTAGTGAAGAATATTTTCCTCCCAAATCATAAAACATTTGAACTAACTGCTCTTGTTCGGTTTTTGATTTTTTCATGAAAGAGGATCCGGAATTGAGCATTTCAAGATATTGGATATAATCCCCTTGATAGGAAGAAACTGGATAGAAATTAAGGGTGCGCTGTTGATTTTTTGGATTTTCTGAACTGAAGATCACAGAACCTCCCATTGGTTTTTTCCCGAAACTTGAATTTGCTCCATAGACATTTTCAAATCCTGAAAAGGTGTAGATACTGACTTGATTCTTTTGAGGAAAACGCTCGGAACGTGCATTGGGATAAACGGAACTGGAAGTATAATGAGCAATTTCAGAGACTTCCATTTCTACCAATATTGAGTTCGGAACAACTTTTCCATCAATCCAAATCGCAAATTCATCCCCGTTTTTCCAGCTTTCAAAAAGCGCTGAACTTGGGATACTCTTTTTCATCTTTCCTGGAGGATTTGGTAAATCTTTAGCGTATTTCTCAGACAATTGATCATAGCTGAGTTCTTCCTTTTCTCCGTCAGGATATTTTACAAAAAACTTGGTTTCGCTGTAATATTCTGCTTTTGTGAGCATTTGGATTGACGAGCCATAGACCAAACTATAAACGTTTACGCCAAGTTCTTCCACCTTATTATCACCGTCAGGATCCATCCAAACCAATTTTTTAATCCCATGATCTCGAAAAACTGACTTAGCTTCTTCTACATCGCCAAAGGTATTTTCTGGATGGATAACCACTTTGATTTGAGGATTTTCCGGAGCTTTTTGATATATTATTTCAGAAAGCTCATTCATCTGGAAAATTTTTGTGCTCCTAATATCATCAAGGAGGAACTTACCTCCTGAAACAAGATAAACCGTCATATCATAGTCTTTTTCCGTCTGCTCTGAATCCAAGGGATAAATATGAACCTCACTCATTTTTTTATCCATAAAATTTTGAGAAACTACTTTCTCACTGAAAAAATAAACCAGAGCCGCCAATACCGGGATCACACTGAAAATCTTGATCCATTTGGTCGAATTTGCTGTTTTTCGTCGCATCATTTCAAATCGTTTTTTGGTTAGGGAAAAATTGAGACTACTCGCCAACTTATAATTTTGCCCGGAAACCATCATGGACAGAAGTTGGCTTTGGTATAGTTCAAGGGTTGTGGCTTGCAAAGCAGCTTGATCTGCAATGAATTCATGGTTGAGTTTGATCGCTTGCCGTGCAAAATAAAGTCCGGGATGAAACCAGAAAAAGACAAGAAGCAGCTCGATAAACAGAA
Source organism: Algoriphagus sp. (assembly GCA_044373795.1). Taxonomy (GTDB): domain Bacteria; phylum Bacteroidota; class Bacteroidia; order Cytophagales; family Cyclobacteriaceae; genus Algoriphagus. The sequence continues at coordinate 7,055 of JBILPR010000076.1, forward strand.
GATCCAAGCTGTGTTTTTCCTGAAGATGGGCATGCTCATGGGCAAAAATAGACTCGGTCAACTTGCCCTCCTCAAAATAGGTTTTGGAAACAAAAATGTACTTGAGGAAAGTGAAAGGAAGGGAATTCTCAGCCAATAAAACCAGCGTTTCACCCCGATAAGAGACATGGAGATTTCGGGAAATTTTATTCGTCAGTAGATGGATATTTCGAACAAATCGGATCAAAAAAACCAACGTGATACTGAAATAAACGCTCCAGAATATAGTCATCCAAGGGATTGATTTCTCTTGCCGAAAATCTAAATCCTTCAAAGCAGGAATGCTTTCTGAATTGATATTTGTCTCAGGATATTCAGCTTGAACTATATTTTCAAGAATTTCGAATCCACCAGACTCCTCCACTACGGGAATAGCGGCAACTTCGATGATATAAACAGGAATCAAAAAGGAAACGACTATCGAAAAAAGGAGAAAAAACCTGTTGAACCGATGCATGGATTCCCTTTGAAGCAGGAATTGGTGCACAAGTAGCAAAATGAGGAGACAGGCGGCGGATTTGAGCAGATAAAGGATCATTATTTCTTCTTTAATTGGTCATCAATAATGGTTTTGAGATCTTCCAGTTCCTTCTCGGAGAGGTCGGTTTTTTTTGTAAAAAAGGAGGCAAACTGAGCCGGAGAATCATCGAAAAAGTTTTTGATCAGGCCTTTCAAATGCTTGGCAAAGTAACTTTCCTTGCTGACCATCGGGAAATACTCCCGCATATTCCCCACTGCTTCATATCCTACAAAATTCTTATCCTGCATACGCTTGAGTAAGGTAGAAACAGTCGTTGCCGCAGGCTTTGGCTCAGGATATGATTCCAGCAAGTCTTTCATAAAGGCTTTTTTCAGCCTCCATAAATAATGCATCAGTTCTTCTTCTGTTCTGGAGAGTTTCATTTTGAGGCGTTTATGATCTGCTCTACAAATGTAGAATAGTAAATCATTTCTACAAGTGTAGAATGTGAATTTTAAAAAAAATTTCTGAAGTCTTTTCCCACGCCATAAAATCTTAGAAGGCTGGAAGGCTCCGGATAATTTGTCCTTAATCCTGACTATTAATATTATAATTACAAGAAAATTTATACTTTTTCTAGGGATTAAAAAAAATTTGTACTTGAATTCTGAAACAGGCTGCTGACTTTGGGACTTAAGTCAATGGAAATTGATAATTTCAAGGCGACTCAAAGGAGAGAGGAAAGTACATGTCACCTGAACAAATAAGATTACAAGAAGATAAAGAGTGCAAAAAACATTGGAAGAAGTGGGGACCTTACCTGACAGAAAGACAATGGGGAACTGTACGAGAAGACTATAGCCCGGATGGTGCAGCGTGGGAAAATGTCACCCATGACGATGCCCGAAGTAAAGCTTACCGTTGGGGTGAAGAGGGAATTGCAGGAATATCTGATTACAAACAGAAACTTTGCCTTTCCTGGGCATTTTGGAACGGGAAAGATCCTCTTATCAAAGAAAGACTTTTTGGACTTACCGGTAATCAGGGCAACCACGGCGAAGATGTAAAGGAAATCTACTATTACCTGGATTCCACTCCTACCCACAGCTACATGAAGATGCTTTACAAGTATCCTCAGACTGAGTTTCCTTACAAAGAACTTATTGAAGTAAACAAAAAACAGGGGAAACTGAATCCGGAATATGAAATCATGGACACGGGTATCTTCGACGAAGATCGGTATTTCGATATTTTCATAGAATATGCCAAACACGATTTTGAGGATATCGTTGCCAAAGCAACCATACACAACAGAGGACCGGAGGATTCCACGATTTGGGTGATGCCCACTTTATGGTTTCGGAAAACCTGGTATACAGGCCATGAGCCATTTATGCCAAGGCTTAGTAAATCCAAAAAGAACGCAATAAAAGTCTTCAGCCCAAAGTCGGGAAACTTTTCCGTTACATTCTCAGGAGAGCCCGAGTTGAAGTTTTGCGACAATGAAACCAATCAGCAACGGCTTTACAATATTCCAAACGAGAAGAAATTTCTCAAGGATGCCATCAATGATTACGTAGTCGATGGTGATTCCAAGCATATAAATCCCGCAAATTTCGGGACAAAAGCCTCTGCAATCTATAAAATAACCATACCCGCTGGAGAAAGCAGATCAGTGACCCTGAGAATGCAGCACCAGATTACAGAAGATCCTCTGGAGGTCTGCGAAGATTGCATAAACCAGCGGAGAATTGAAGCGGATGAATTTTATCAAACCCTCCAAGATCGGATTACAGATCCGGATTTGATGAGAATCCAGCGCCAGGCTTACGCTGGAATGATGTGGTCAAAGCAGTTTTACTACTATGATGTGGAGCGCTGGCTGGAAGGAGATCCGGGAAGATATTCTCCCCCTATTTCCAGGAAAAAAGGCAGAAATAGTAAATGGGTCCACCTGCAGAATTACGATATCATATCAATGCCTGATAAGTGGGAATATCCCTGGTATGCCGCATGGGACTTGGCTTTTCACTGCATTCCTATTTCAAGACTTGATCCGGAATTTGCCAAAGACCAACTTTTGCTCTTGCTAAGTGAATGGTACATGCATCCAAACGGGCAAATCCCTGCATACGAATGGAATTTTTCGGATGTGAATCCGCCTGTGCTTGCCTATGCTGTACAGCGCGTGTATCAGATTGACAAAAAAGCCAATGGAGGAAAAGGTGATCAGGAGTTTCTGGAGAGGGCTTTGCACAAACTCATGCTCAACTTCACCTGGTGGGTAAACCAGAAGGATAGTGACGGGAAGAATATTTTCGAGGGAGGTTTCTTGGGACTTGACAACATATCGCTTTTCGACCGGAGCCACGCCAAACATTATCAGGGGAAACTGGAGCAAGCGGATGGGACTTCCTGGATGGCAATGTTTTCATTGAACATGTTGAGAATGTCTCTCGATTTGTGTGAGTTCAACAAGGTTTATCAGTTTACAGCCACGAAGTTTTTGGAGCATTTCCTGTACATCGCCGGTGCTATGAGTAATATTTCCAATGAGCATATTTCTCTTTGGGACGATGAGGACAATTTCTTTTACGATGTCTTTCACCTGAAGGGAAAAGAACCCAGCAAAATGAAAGTGCGCTCAATTGTGGGCATTATTCCATTTTTTGCAGTGGAGCCCATTCCGGAATACATGTTTGAAAACCTGCCGGAGTTTAAGAAGAGACTGGAATTTTTCCTTCGGGAAAAGCCAAAACTTGCAGCGTTGGTTTCGAGTTGGATCCAGCCAGGCTATGATAAGCGAAGATTATTCTCTCTTTTAAGAGGTCACCGGATGAAAAGTGTCTTGCATAAAATGCTTGATTCAGAGGAATTTCTGAGTGATTATGGGATCAGATCTTTGTCCAAATACCACGAAAAGAATCCGTACACGATGAAAATCAACGGGGATTCCTTTTCCATCAAATACACTCCCGGAGAATCCGACATGCAGATGTTTGGAGGCAATTCAAATTGGAGAGGACCGATTTGGTTTCCGATCAATTACCTGATAATAGAATCCCTGAAGAAGTTTGACTTTTATTATGGAGGAGATTTCTCGATTGAATACCCAACAGGTTCGGGCAATTACATGACAATGGATATCATTGCCAAAGAACTTTCACTTCGCTGCATGAAGATCTTCATGCGAGATGAAAATGGCAACAGGCCTGTTTTTGGGAAGAATAAGAAGTTTCAGGAAGATCCTCATTTCAAGGATTACATCCTTTTTTACGAGTATTTCCACGGCGACACGGGACTGGGATTGGGAGCTTCCCATCAGACAGGATGGACAGGATTGGTATCTGAGATGATTCATAAGTATTTTAAAGCCGACGAGCAGGAAGCCAATGCTTCTACCTTATTTAGAAGCTAATCGGATCGAGGCCGGCTGCGATGAAGTAGGCAGAGGCTGCCTTGCCGGACCTGTAGTAGCAGCATCGGTGATTTTGCCGGCTGACTATTCCAATAAATGGATCAATGATTCGAAAAAGCTGGGAAAATTTCAGCGGGAAAATCTCATTGAAGAAATCAAAGGAAACGCAATCGCCTGGCAAATAGCAGAAGCTTCTGTCGAAGAAATCGATCGCATCAACATCGCAAATGCTTCCTTTTTGGCAATGAAACGAGCGGTTTTGGGACTCAAGATCTCACCAGAACATTTGCTCATTGATGGCAATCGCTGGAAATCAGATTTGGAAACCCCCTTTACCTGTGTGATTCAGGGGGATGGAAAATACAGCAGCATCGCAGCGGCATCAATTCTTGCAAAAGTCTATCGGGATGAATTAATGGAAAGGCTTGCGGAGGAATTTCCTCATTATGGCTGGGAAAGAAATGTTGGCTACCCTACTGAGTTGCACCGAGAAGGGATCCTAAAAAACGGGTCCTGCATCTGGCATCGGAAAAGCTTTCAGTTGCTACCCATTAAGTTGGAAATTGAACTTTAGTCCTTCTTCGGTTCTATAATTCTTTCAAAAACAAATTTTCCAACATTTCCGCCTTCGACAATCGGTTCGATCACCAATCTAGTCGACTCCAATTCAAGGATTTTAGCTTTTTTGATTTGCTCCCCATCGTTTATGCTCAACACATTGTCTGCTGAGACTTCAATTTTCGCCTTTTTACGAACAATAATCTGATTCACAAAATCAGTGAAATAGAGACTGTCAGCCGAGATAAATTGGTAAACAGTACTTTCCAACCTGTAATTAATCTTCGCCTCCATGTTGGATTTCATCGTCGCATCCGCTTCGCGGTATTGTGGAGAATTCCGGACTTTTTCAACTCCATCAAAATGGACCAACTGCCAATTCCCGAGAAGGGACTGGGATTGAACCGGATTCCAGATGAATGCTAAAGACAAAAACAGGATGGTGATCAAAGAAAATTTCATGCTCAGGAATAGACAATTATTTTGCCAGAAAAAATATCCCTCTGACCAAACTCAATCGAACGGAGATTTAAAGAACAATTCTGATGGAAAGAAATGGCAGCCATTGCTCCGCTTGCCTCTCTGCGTATTCAGACAAAAAATAGGAGAGCGATGGTTTGAATGGCTCTTTTTTCAGAATCAATCCTGCCTGTTCGGGAGTTTTATCTCCTTTATTGACATTGCAGCGATTGCATGCTGTGACCAGATTGGTCCAGGAAGTTTTGCCTCCTTTTGATCTTGGTATCACGTGATCGATAGTCAGGTGACGCCGGCTTCCGCAGTATTGGCATTCTCCTCCATCCCTTCGGAAAAGATTCACCCGATTCAGAAGGACACCACGGTAGGGGATATTTTTATAATCATTCAGACGGATGACTGCAGGGTATTCAAAACTTCGACTGACAGTTCTGATCTCCAACAGGCTATAAGTAGAGAGGCAATTAGCTTTCTCCAGTAATAATAAGACAATAGCTTTTTGGGGCGACACGACCGCCACAGGAGAATGATCTAAATTCAAAACCAAAACCCGTTTTTCCATAACTTATCCCACTATCGACCTCGTTTCCAAAACGGCATGTTCAGCCATATTGTTTTTGATAAAATCCGCCCATTCATCCAAATTCGTCACACGGATCCGATTGTCCATCCATAGCACTTCTTCTGCTCCCAAAAAGAACGCGTATCGGGAATCACTGGATTCTAATGTCCTGAAAATAAGCAAATCGCCGGGTAAAATATCCTTAGGAGCGATTGTTCTTCCGGGAATTTTTTGAGAATTGAGGCTGTATCCGGCAATTGTGACAATGAGGTCAAATCCTTGCTTTTCGTCGAGCCCGAAAATACTCCTTCCTCCGGATTGGTAGGGCGCATTAATATATTTTAGAGCAATTTCGATAAGCTGATCCCGGTCTGCCTTGACCGCGTGGCTTCTGACCGAACCCGTGAATCCAATATGATCCTGCCAGTTGAAAAGTTCGATCTCTGAAAAATGAAGTCTGCTTCCTGGAAGCAGATAGAGGTTGGTTCCGAGGTATTCTATCGCTGCAATCGGGCTGGTGACAACCTGATAATCCTGATTTAGAAAGCTTTGATAATCAGATTTTGGTATGTTTTTGAGGGATTTGGAAGAGATCCATCCGGAAATCCCGGTGTCCTCATGTAAAATTTTGTACCAGTTTTGATCGGATGTGATACCATTCACCTGGTAGCATTCTCCAAAAAGCAGTTGGGTTACTAGAGCTGAGTCAACCGTTGGCCTTCGATAGAGTGGAAGTATTGTTTGTCTGCATATTCCAAAAACATCAGTTAAAGGCAATTCGCTGGAGTTCTCTTTTCGCATCTTTTTCCTTCAGGTCCTGTCGTTTATCATGAGTCTTTTTTCCTTTTCCCAGCGCAATTTCCATTTTTGCCAAGCCTCGGTCATTGATAAATATACGAACAGGAATGATTGTAAGTCCCTTTTCCTGAGACTTAGTTTGGAGCTTTTCGAGTTCTCTTTTGCTTAAAAGCAACTTTCTGTCACGTACTGCTTCATGATTGAAACTCGCCGCCATCGTGTAAGGGGCAATATGCATCTGTCGGACATAAAGCTCTCCATCCATAAAGAGACAGAAGGACTCTGTCAGGGAAACTTTCGCTTCGCGAAGGGACTTGATTTCGGTACCTTTCAGTACCATACCACACACATATTTGTCAATGAATTCAAACTGAAAGCTTGCTTTCTTATTCTTGATATTGATGACTTTGTCAAACTTGTTCGGCTTAGCCATTCTGGATTTTCATTTTGGCCAGAGGAGTGACGTCCATTGAGGAGAATTCACCCTTCTGATATTTATAATGAGCTGCCATGGCTATCATGGCGGCGTTGTCTGTACAGTATTCGAATTTTGGCACGTAGAGGTTCCATCCTTTTTTCTCAGCCAATTCCTTCAGCGTGTTTCGAAGTCCTGAATTGGCCGAAACTCCACCTGCAATCGCGATTTCCCTTACTCCGTATTGATTCACTGCATCTTTCAACTTGATAAGTAACATCTCGATCAGGGAATATTGGACGCTCGCGCAAAGGTCGGCTAAGTTTTGCTCAATAAACTGAGGATTCACCTGCAATTGATCCCGGAGAAAATATAAAACCGCAGTCTTGATCCCGCTGAAAGAATAATTCAGACCGGGCATTCGGGTGATTGGAAACTGAAAAGCTTTGGGATTCCCTTGTTTCGCATGTTTATCAATTAATGGTCCTCCGGGATAAGGAAGCCCTAGCAATTTGGCTGTCTTATCAAACGCTTCCCCTACTGCATCGTCCTGAGTCTCTCCGATCACTTCCATCTCGAGATGATCTTTGACCAAAACCAATTGGGTATGTCCTCCGCTCACTGTCAGACAGATGAATGGAAAAGCAGGTTTTGGATCTTCGATGAAATGCGCCAAAACATGCGCCTGCATATGATTGACCTCAATTAAGGGGATTTTTTGAGCGTAGGCAAAAGCTTTTGCAAAACTTACACCTACAAGCAACGAACCCATAAGACCCGGACCGCGTGTAAAAGCAACAGCATTCAACTGGTCTTTGGAAATGCCGGAGGTAGAAATTGCTTCAACAATGACAGGAATCAGGTTTTCCTGATGTGCGCGAGAAGCCAATTCAGGCACTACGCCGCCATATTTCTCATGAACTGATTGCGTCGCCACAATATTATTAAGTACTTTGCCATTTAGAATAACAGAGGCTGAAGTCTCGTCACACGAGGACTCAATAGCTAAAATAGAAATATCGTTGATAC